>JACOZR010000045.1 GCA_016181245.1 Candidatus Woesearchaeota archaeon
CTCTTTATGATTAAAAATGTTTAAGAAAAAACTAACGGAGGATGGCAATTCCTCCCAGCACTAAACTGCTGGGTACCCTTGCCATATATGTAATGGAATTAAAAACGCAGGGGCTTGTATCTGTGGCTGAAAACTTAATTAGTACCTCTAAGAGTTTGCCTGCTAATCTTAATCCAGATAAATCAGGCGGATTTTTAACAGTCGTCTTAGATGATTTTTCACGTATTTTTATTCTAGAAGTTGGAACTTATGATACTGTAAAAAAAGATAAGTACATTCGATTTTCACAAGAGAAAGCATATAGACTTTATTCTGATTGGTTAAGGAATCCTTCTGAAACTGTTTCTAGCTGGCAATCAAGGCAACCAGAAATTGATCGATATGGTGGAGCAGTTTTATTTGATAACCCGAGAAAAGGATTGCATAGCCTAGTTTCTTTTTCAGGACTTAATGAACTAACTGACGAAGCAATTTCTTTGATGATGGGGGATCAACTTGATCTTAAAGTAGATGTAGAAAGAGTTATAGGTATTTCTAACAACGAAGTCTATAGACAAATGAGAAATTATATGAAAAGAAACAGTTAAATCTTAACTTCTACCAGACAATTTCAATAGTTTCGAGATATTTTTTTGTAAATTTAGAGGTATATTTGCAGGTTTAGAAGAATAATTTTAAGTAAAATGGGGCAAAATACCAAGACCTAAGGTATAGGATAATCTTGCATAGTACTAAATCCTATTTTAATTGAAAATTTTCATATGCACAAAATGAACCGAAATATTTATATATCAGTTGATATCGTATCAAATGATATAACGCAATCCATAATGCGGGAAGAATCATAACACTAAAACAATACAACCGCACCATGTTTTTAGAGGCACAAGTATTAGGCATAGTTCCCGCACAAGTTAATCAAATCAAGCTATCTTAAATTTGGTATATGCCCCCTATTTAAGAAGAAGAAGCAAAGCAGTTAATTACGCATTGTGGATAAAATGAACTCGGAAACACTTGAAATTAAGAAAAGGAACTATAGTGAACAGAGAAGTCCAACCCTCAACACTGTAATGATGGTAGAAGAAACTCTAAGCAAAACAGGAGAAGTTTTGACTATTGGAAAACTTAAAAGAATACTCCCAAAACAAGTGATGCACCAAACACTAATGGCAGTTATTGATTATTTAGAATATAGTGGCAAGATTATTGTTCATGATGACAAAGTGTTATGGGCTTTTAAGCCAAAAAGCAAATTAAAAACAATGCGAGGTTTGATTGTTCAATGAAAACATATAGAGGAAAGATAAAGAAGAAGATTACAATTAAGTTGATTGGAGATGCCGAAGAAGCATTTAGAGGATTAAACAGGATTATTGGAGAACAAAAAAACATGAATAACTCGTTCAAAGAGATAAAAATTTTAAAAATCGAGAAAAAAGAAAGCAAGGATATAAACGAAGATCTTCAATGGTTGTCAAATTCACTAGGTTTGTTTAGTCAAAGAGACAAAGAGAAATCCTGTTTCAGAGTTTTCCTAGAATTGATAAAAGCAAAAAAAGAAAATAAATTAATATCAAGTGATGAAATAGCCTTCAATTCTCATTTATCCAGAGGCACAGTAATTCACCATATAAACAAATTAATAGAACATGATTTCATAGTTGAGTACAAGAATAGATATGCGTTAAAAACTAAAAATGTAGAATCTTTAATTAAGGATTTAGAATCCAACGTTAATGAAGTCTTTAAAGATTTAAAAAAAACAGCTAAAGAAATTGATAAAGAACTAGGATTGTAGTTTTTTTGGTATTTTTATAATTGGGCTACCTGTAAAAGCTTCATCTAATTCAAAAGAACTTAAGTTTGTAAGGTAATCAAATTCATAAAGTAGATTCATGACCACATCAATAGACCCTTGGGTATATTCGTCTGAAAACATTTTATTCAACATTAAAAGTCCAGCATCAATGTCAAAGATATCTTTTCTCATAGAATCTACATCCATAGATCCAATAAATTCTTGCCATCTTGCCTCTAGGTAAGGTACAATAGAAAAAGAATTTGCATAGAAATGTTCACTTAAATACTCTCCATAATCTCTTGCATGATCATTAGCTTTCTTTATCTCTCTGCAAATTCCATCTAGAAACAAAAGTATATCCTCTAAAACAACATTACTTCCTTGTTCTAGTTTCCTAAGTTCCATCCACCCAGAAATTGCTTGTATTGCATTTGGAATGTGGTGAGAAAGACCACCTCCCATGTAATTACTCAGCATCTTTCTTACAACAGAAGTAGGAACTTCAACCGAAGTATCCGCTTGAAGAACGATAGGTTCTCTAGAACCGGGTTTAGGTCCATATAAAATTTCCCCGTCTAAACCTCTAACTATGCCAGTTTTATCAATAACAGGAACAGTTTCTCTATTTTCATATAATATCTCTCCCTCTAGACCCTTAAGAACAAAAGGTTCTCCTGATAGTCTCAAAAAAGAATAATTTGCCATTTTAATTAAGCTGTAAAATCTACTCTCCCGCCCCTTAAAAATAGTTTAACAAGCTCTTCTGAAGCCACTCTTTGCGCTGCTTTAGACATTATTGTTTCTTCACTGTCTGCACCATCAACTCGAGCTATCAGTTCTATATTCCTTATAGCTGTAGCTGCATCAGATCTCCTAGCATTACGCTTTCCAGCATATGTAGGATCAAAATTCTCAAAATCTCTATATTCCACCGGTAAAGGTAAACTGTAAAAATCTCTTGGTATATCCATTTTAAACTCTTAAATTTTACTACTATTTAATAATGAATTTAATATATAAAGGTTTCTGTTTTAACGGCTTTGGGCAAAAACTGGCTCACCCTTCTATCCATTTTCACCAATTTACACTCACTTAATCAAGCGAGAACAATGCGTTCCAGATAGACCCAAATTTGGGATAAGGTAGGCTCACTTTTCAATCTAGTTAGAACTCTGGAGGTGGTAGATATGGAAGACAATAAAAAAGATTTAAATAATATCAAATCAATTTATAGGAAAATGGTTGATTTTACCAGTGCTAATAGTTTAAAAATGCTGTTTTTGCTGATATCTGGTTATGGTTTTTATTATATACTTATAAATAAGGTCTGTTTATCCAAGGAGTGCTATTTTCCTCTAAGCCCATTTACACTTAGCAATGCTCTTTGGGTAGTTGCACTTATTCTTTATGCGAGTTTGGTGTGGAAATCCATAGGGTTATTAAAATCAAGTGAAAGTAAGGATGATGAAATAAAGGATTTACAAAAAACAAATTTAAAAAAGCAAAACAAATTATTAAACCTCCAAATAAAAAAATTACAACGTAAACCAAAGTCAAAGTCTAGAAATTGAATCTTACATCATTCCCATTTGTTCAAATAAGGAACTCACTTATACATCAATGTACTTTACTTTTATGCCATACTCAAATAATGACATGATTAAACACGCAAGATTATGACATACAACTTTACATAATCCTTCATTTATTTGACCAGAATCTGATTTAGCTCTTACATAAGGCAAATAATTCCGTTTAATCATTGCGAAGCTACTCTCCACATTGCTACGTTTATGATAATGCATCCGAAATTCCTTTTCATTATTTTTCCATAGGCTTATCATATGGTTCCAAGCAGGACTTCCTTTTGCTCTTACTGTTGCATTTTTCTTTGGAAAAATAAAAGGAGTAGCCCTTATGGAGGTTACAATTTCACAATTTTTTCTGCTAAGATAACCAGCATCAGCAGAAATTATTTTTATATCAAAGTATGCAGATTGTTTTACCAAGTCTTCAAAATGAGGACTATCATTTGCTTTTCCATCTGTAACCTTAGCACTAACAACGATATTGCTCTTGACACCAGTTACAATGTGAAGCTTCTTGTAATCTTTCCTTAATATGCTAAAGCCTTTATTGAACCTAATATCAATCCACTGCTTTCGATTGAAAGTAGAAAAACCCGTCGAGTCTATTGCCATGTGAGACTCTATTGGTATTAGAGGCTCTGCTAATAATTTTATTAATTGCTCTAAATAAGGTTTTAATCTTTCATCTTCCATGAAATAATTTATAGACCTAAAAGAAGGTGCTTGTCCTAAATAACCGAGAGTTTTGAATAATTTTAAATCAGACACTAAGCTTCTTGCATCTGCCTTGTGATATACTTTTAGTATACAAGATTTTAACCTGTCTTCCATAGAGAAAGGATATCTGCCATTGTTTTTGTATTCATAGGGAAGATTTAATGATTCTATTACTGGATTAAGAATCTTCATGAAAAAAATCTTCTCATTTGATTTTACAAAGTCATAAGTTGCCCAATCTTGTGAGTAAGTCTTTTTGACTTTCTTTATTGGAATAATTGTTTGGGTTTCTTTCGGCTCCAGTTGTTGCCAGAATCCTTGCTCAAAACTTCCAAAATCGCTTTGCCTATCCATCTATGACCCCCATATTTTTTAGCCTTTCAAAAATCTTGAAAGTTATGAAAACATCTCGCCCACAGTACAACTCTATAAATTCAATCTCATTTTGCTCCCACCATTCTTTTACACTATTTCCATCACTAAGCTTTTGAGTCTCTTCTTTCAGAAATAAAGAAGCATACTGGCTTAATTTCCCATTCTGGAATTTATTTCCATAGCTTAGAACAAACCTTAAATCAATGCTTCTTCCTTGTATTTGAGGTATTTTTATTCCGTACTTGAAGCTTCTAACAATCAAATAAGGCAGGTCAAATTGGCTTGAATTAAATCCAATTAACTTAAAACTCCCATTGAAAAAAGGAAGATTCCAGAACTCTGTTAAAAGGTCTTTTTCCTTATTTGCAGTAAATACTTTATGGAAATCGCCACACCTCAATCCTATCGCTACCACTCTTGCTCCCTCTTCTAATGGGTCTAAAGTTAAAGTTTCAATGTCAAAAATAATGTCTTTCCTTTCCATTTCATTCTCCTTACTGCCTATTAAGTAGGCATGTGTATGCATTACTATGCAGGGAAAACTATATAAATGCTTTAGCCAGATTTTCGCAATATTTATATACAAGTTATGCACTTGTATGCGTAAGTGTGTAAAAAGAGGTAAAATACCATGTCTAAAAATCCAACCGATGATGTTGCAATTAGAATTAAAAAAAGAACAAGAGACTTGTTGAATAGTCTTGGCACGAAAGCCGATACATATGATTCTGTTATTTCCATGCTGATTAAAAAGTATAAAAAGTAATATTCTGTTCTTCTCAAAACTGGGACTACCTTCTAGATGTATTTTTTTTATGATTTGGGTCATAAGAAGGTACATGGAAACTGGTAAGTTAAATATTTAGTCGACAAATAGTCGCTGTAAACGACAACTTGTTACTATTGGCGACATAATGTCGCCAAGTAACATTTTTATAGATTAACTCCTAGTTAGGGTTTGATGGATAAGTGGATACTTAATGAGTCTGAAAGAATCTTTCTTCAATTATGTTTAGGTTATTATAAGCAAAATAAACAATTTTCATATACCGAAATTATGAAAGATATGAAAAAGTATGTTAATGATAAAGAGATTGACACCGTAGAAGTATACAAGAAAAAAATTGATAGATTATTGGGCATCTTTTTAGATAATGGCTGTCTCATAAAAGATTTAAGATATGATAGATACTATGGAATTAATCCTGAAAAAATAAATGAAATAAGAAATTTGATAGAAGATAATAAAGAGAGGGATGAAAAAATAAATACAGGTTTTTACAACTCTTTGAAATTGTTATTAGTGCTGTTAGTATGTTTCACCTTAATCTTATCTTCCCCATATTGGTTTAACGTGAAGAATACAGCTATCGATTTATTCAACTTCTCCTTTGAGGATAACATAACACTACATAATGAAGCTGAACAACCTAGTAATAACACGCCTTATCGAATGCTTAATAATATTACAACGAATTATGAAAAAGAAAGTAGTAATAACACAGTTTTTAAGATAGTCAAATCACAATGAGTAATAACACTTGTAAGAATTAGTTTTATTATCATTATAATCTAAAAATATTAGAATTTTTTATTGTCTTACTCTCAATCTTCTAGTATTCTCTTCTTTTTTAATTTGGATTAATCCAAAATATTCCAGCAGTTTGCAATGCTCTTTTAAGGAACTGGGATTAGTTCCAATTTTTCTTTCTAACTGAGACATAGTAATATCAGGATTCTCTTTTATAGCTTTGTAGACCTCTTTTGTGATGTCTGTAGCCTTCCTCTTCATACTACAATACTGTAGAAATTCTTATATAGAACTAAGCTACAATATTGTAGTATATGAACAATTTTTGGAGACAGTAATTAATGAAACAATCATTCTACGACAAATATCCTTTCTACTATGAAGGAGAAGAGAAAAAGAATTTAGTCCTTAACGAATTTCCTTTAGGCAGGTTCATTAAAAAATACATAAAAGAAGATTCTATTTTAGTAGATGTTGGGTGCGGATGCGGAATAAAAGCAAAATATATTTTAGACACAATAAAAGTAAAAGATTACACAGGTTTAGATTTTTCAGAGAACAGCTTAAAAATAACTAAAAAACATAATCCAAACATAAAAACAATCCATGCTTCTGCTACTAAAATCCCACTACCTTCAAATTATTCAAATATAGTTATTTCTGATGGGGTTATTCATCACACAGATTCTCCTTATACTTCTTTCAAGGAAATAACAAGAATAGCAAAAAAAGGAGCTAAAATTTATATTTCAACTTACAACAGGGAGCATTTATTTTACTGGGCTTATAGATTTTCTTCTGTTCTAAGATTTTTAAGAAAGATTCATTTAGACATTTTAAATAAAATAATTTTCTTTCCCTTGTTTTATCTTTTCTGGATGCAAATAGGAACTTTAAGATTATACAAAAAATTTAAATTTGTTCCATTAAAACAGGCATGGTTAGTTTTCAATGATAATTTAATGACACCAATAGCAAGATATTACTACAATGATGAAATCTTGTTATGGTGTGATGTAAATAAGTTAAAAGTTTTGGAGCAAACAACTTACGTTTATGGGCAGATGCTGAGTTATGTATTGGAAAAATGTTAAAAGAATACTTTGGTATAGAAAACAAATTAGAATTAGCTTTCTTTGTAATAGCAATACTTGCTATGACCTTATTTTCTGTTCTTAATGTGGGCTATAGAAGCCCATGTGAAGATGATGAAAGCTCTGCTTATATGGTTCTTTCTCTACTAAAAGAAGACCATGAATTGTACAAAAATGATTACTATGTACAATCTCTTACAAAATTGCCAAGCTCTTATGCTTCCTCATTGATATATTCTGGAAAATGCCATATTCCAAAAGGAGATTGGGGTAAAGTTATCTTGTTTGGCTTAGAGTCTAATAAAGATGATTTATTTGTAATTCCTGCTTTCTCAGGTAAATACGATTACTCCACTTTTAGAATCTTATCAAGAAGAGCTGTTTTCTTGGAATGGAAAGGAACTGGAGAAGCAGTCTATGACCCTTCAATAGTTCCAGAGATAAGAAAGAGGTTCAAGAGCTATTGCAAGGTTGATTTTCTTGAATCCAAAGATAGGAAAGATTTTGTAGAGACCTGTAAATCAAACTATCTCAAGAACACAGAAGATGATTTCAGATTTTTAAACATAAACTATGGAGCAGATTACTTAATTGAAAATAAACAAGAAATATCAAGAAGGCTTAATTTGCCCATTGCATGGGAAAATAAAGAGTTTGTGATTTACTTTATAGGGCAAAATTAGAAAATAGTTTACAACAAAATACTTTTAAATAGATTTGATTCTTACAATAAGACATGGATTGTGTTACTGTTATTGAGAAAATACGAAAAAGTGTTGTGATAGTTTATAATACTGAAAATGGTAAAATTCTAGGAAAGGGAAGTGGTTTTATATTCTTCAAAAGAGGGGTTATAGTAACATGCAATCATGTGGTGGGAAATCGTGATTCAAACATATTAATCCAATTTTCCGATAATCTAGAGGCATTTTTACCTGCTAAGGTGACAATCCGTAATGAAGAACATGATTTAGCATTATTAAAAATTGATGATAATGAAAGAGAACCTCTCGAAATTGAAGATGTTAAAGCTATAAAAGAAGGTATGCCTGTAATCTTTTCTGGTTTTCCTTTAGGTTTAACCAACCTGACAACACATCAGGGGATTTTATCTGCCATATTAAAAGACTCTACAGGAATTGAGATATACTCAATTGATGGAACTGTTAACTCTGGAAATAGTGGGTGCCCCCTAATGTCAAAGGAAGGAAAAGTTATGGGAGTTGTGAATGCTAAGAGAACAGAACGTTGGGATTTGTTAGGTAAAATCGGAGAGCAGAGATTAGGAGCGGTATCAATACACGGAATAGACCTAGTAGAGTTATTTCAAGCATTAATTAGCAACTTACAACTGGGAGTTGGATATGCAATTCCTTGTACATATATCCCAAAACCTTACGATGTAAACCTTACATCTGAAAATAGGACAGACATAAAAGAGGGAAATAAAAATGAATAAATATATCTTTAAATCAAATGGGAATTACTTAGGTTTTATTTATAATGGAACTATATTTTCCAGAGATGGTGTGTACTTAGGGTGGATTGATGAGAAAATGCTTGTATGGGACTCTAATGGACAATTTCGTGGAGAACTAAAAGGGTTCAATAATACTATGTATATTGTGAGGAATATATTTCAGATTCCTCCAATTCCAAGAATACCAAAAATTCCACCCATACCACCGATTCCACCAATTCCGCCTCAAAACATTTTTCCAATAACTCTACCCCTAAATTATAGAGATGCATTTGATTAGTTGCGGTAAATTTATGTCATGATAAGAAAAATAACAAAAACAACAAGATTAACATTTTTTATGTGAGCCTACCAGTTTTTGCTTGAGATGGGTAGTTTTTGCCCAAAAGAGGAGTTATTTCCCAAAGCTTGTTTTAACTAATATAGACAATTTAAAAGGATTGTGTAAATGGAGGCTTTGCGTGGATATTAGCTGACTTTTGTCAGCTTATTATAATACGCAAGTTTTCTTGCATTGTGTATTATAATCCTTGCTGTTATTTGGCTTAATC
>JACOZR010000046.1 GCA_016181245.1 Candidatus Woesearchaeota archaeon
ATTGCCTGCTCCACCCTGATTAGCTGCAGTATATTTCTGAGAGCAAGTTAAAATTATTGTTTTCTCTTGGCAGTTATTAGTTCCTGCATTCCACTCACACCCAGTATCCCCTACACATATAGTTTGACCTTTGTATTTATCAAAGCAGGTCTGAGATTGTTCACCCCGTACAACTACAGTAACTTCATTACTAAATGAAAGAGGATTAATTGGACTTTGATAATCAAGTCTAGCACTTACCTTATATTTGTAAGTTTTGCCTTTCTCAACCAAATCAGTGTAAGTACACTCCCCATTAGCAGGACATTCTACATTTTGAGCTTCAGACAAAAAGTTACCATCTCTCCATATATCATAAACCACTTTTGGCTGTTGCGCCGATTTCACAGTTTCCCCCCTAGCACCTATTCCAAATAATTTTTTAAAGAAAGTTACGACTGAATCGAAAGCAACAACATTTCCAGTAACATAGTTACTAGGTTCATATACAACAAGACCAGTATCAGAACCAGCTGCCTTGAGTATGGCAGGATTCCATCTAAGATTAACACGGTTATCTGAAACACCGTAATTAAGATTAGGATTATCCCAAATTATCTCAGAACTATCGGAAGGAAGAGATGAAGAAGATTTACAAAATTTACCATTTCTAGCTATATCCTGCTCACATCTGTTATTTTTACATTGAGTATTTGTAGAACACACCTGACCATCATCTTTTAAAAGGCATTTACCATCGAGATATCCCTCGCAATAGTCACTTAAACACTGTCCCCCCTGAGTACAAGAAGCTCCTACCGGCTTAAGTGAACAAAATTTCTGTCCGCCATTTAAACCAAAACAATAAAAAGTTGCACATTCATTATCAGAATTACATCTATCTCCATTAAGTTTTAAGGTGGGTTCAGTGATACAGGTAAAAGTAATAGGACTACAAAATTTACTTTGACACTCAGTACTATCTATACATGTCTGCCCATTAGACTTTGAAAAAACAGGTATCTTGTCAGTACATACAGTAACTGTTTTACTTTCCGGGGTATAATAACAATAATTACTCTGACATTCATTACTAGCAGAACAAGATTGACCATTAGGTTTTAAAAGAGTTTTACTTTCTATAGTAACAGCTTTCCTAAAAACAAATGAACTACCCTCTCTTGTGAAATCACGACTTGTTCCTGCCCAAATCCACTGAGCATCTCTAAAATCTGAAGGTTTAGCTCCTTTAGTTGAGTCTAATACTGCCTTAAACCATTGACAGTCATTTAAGTTGTAATCAGTTGCAACATCCTCGTAAGTTACTTCCGGATCCACTGCAGAAAAAAAGTTGTCTGGTAATCTACAAACTTCCCATTCAGTATCTGTTTTTGCAATAACAGTATCCCCTCTTAATAATTCAAATATAACTCCTTGATTTCCGCCCCAATCTTCACTATATACCAGAATAGTATTTTGCCCTTCATTTAGAGTTAGATCCCTGTACTGTTCAACGGTCGCAATTCTACTATCGCTACCAACGGTCTTACCATTAATAGAAAGAACATAAACGTCATCAGCTGTAATCTTAGCAAAAGGATTTACAGAACCATCACTACATACACCAGCATTACATAATTTACTTTGACACTCAGTACTATCTATACATGTCTGCCCATTAGACTTTGAAAAAACAGGTATCTTGTCAGTACATACAGTAACTGTTTTACTTTCAGGGGTATAATAACAATAATTACTTTCACACTGAGAAGAATCCTTACAATCATAATTATTAGGTTTTAGTGCGCATTTTCTCGTAGGCATATCACAAAGACCACTTTTACATAATTTATGCTCTGTGCAAAAGTCACCTACTTCTCCTCCATCATCCATTGCTCTACCAACAGTTTCCCTACTAAAAATATTCTTAAAATAACTAGTAACATCATCAATGATTCCATAACCAGTAACACTATCTTCACTTGTTTGAGTAACTAATCCAGTATACCCAAATTGATCACTAAAAGAATTAAAAATAATCAGGGCGCTTAAAAGTAACAAAAAAACAAACAAATGCTCTTTTTTCACATTATCATAAATACCCAAATATACACACCCCTACATCCAGAAGAGTCAACCTCTTTTTCAATAATATTATTTAAAATAACTAATATATAAATTATTCTAAATTGCCTTGTAAAAATTCTTTAAAAAAAATCCAATTAAACTGGGTTTCATAAACATTCCAAGATTTCTTAAAGGATAATCTCTGTTAAAATTTCCCAAATCAACATTTTTTAAAACTTTAATAAAATCATTATAATCTTTTTCATTTAATTTATTCAAAAAATTTCGAATTCTTAGATGAAACATTAAATCTTTATTTAATTCTTTTCTCCATTCTTTTTCATAATCTAAATTATTATTCAAGCAGTCAGCTAAAATTTTCCCAGCCCTCATTCCATATACTATTCCTCCACCAGTTGTACTTTTGACTTGTCCGGCTGCATCTCCGATTAAATACACATTATCTTTTGAAGTAATATTTTTAGGATTATACATAGGTATAGGTCCTGCTTGGCATTCATCTAAATTTTTAAGTTTTAATTTTTTAGTTAAAATATCAAAATACAAAGAAACATTTTTCTCAGAAGCAACACCAACTCTAACTTTAGTATCGCTTTCTGGCACTACCCACCCAAAAAAATCAGGAACATCGCCGAAGTAAACATAAAAAACATCTTTTTCCATAGAAAAATTAGCAGTATATTGTTTTCCAACCCAATTCTTCCTATTAACAAACAATCCAGAAGCTTGAGCAACTTTACTAACAGGCCCATCAGCCCCAACCAAAATATCAGAACTAAATTTTTTCTTTCCTTTATCAGTTTCAAACTCAGAAATTATTTTAGAATCTTTATTAAAATTCAAAAATCTATGATGTTTATACAACTCAACACCTTTGTCTAAAGCCTTCTCAATTAAAAATTTATCAAATTTGTCTCTATAAACAATGATCTCTTCATTTTTTAGTTTAAACTCATAGTAATCTTCATTAGGAGCAATTAGTCTAACTCTTTTAATTCTGTTAGCAATAAAACTTTTATCTACATTAATTAAGTCAGTAATAGCACTAGTTAAAATTCCAGTGCAAGCAACAGGTTTTCCAACTTCCTTATGCTCCTCAAAAATTCTAACACTATCTTTAGCATTTAAACTAAAGAAGCTTCCTGCAGGCCCAGCACCAATAACATTAATCATAATATTTATATAAACACTATATTTAAAAAGCATAATGCTCGATATATTATTAATAATCATAACAATAGTTTGGTTAATTTTCGCATCAATATCAGACTTAAAAACAAGAGAAGTTCCGGATTGGATAAGTTTTTCATTGACAATAATTGCAATTGCATTTCTTATAACCCAATCAATAAGTGAAAATAATTACAGATTATTAATCTCGCCTTTAATTTTTGGAGTAATTTTCACAATAATAGCGTTTGCAATGTATTACACAAAACAATGGGGGGGAGGAGACACAAAATTGCTAATTCCATTAGGGATAATCTTTGCAACATATCCTGAAAAATTATTGAATTATTTAAATCCGAATTTAAACATTCAATTTTCAATAATAGTTTTAATAAATATTTTTGTTGTAGGGACAATTTACAGTTTATTATTTAGTTTTTACTTAGCTATAAAAAATAAAAACAATTTTTTAAAAGAGTATAAGAAAAATGAATTCAAAAAAGAAAAGATAATTGCAATAATTTTAGCAATAGTGCTTGCAGTAATAGCAATATACTTGTCGTATCCAAAAAATATTTTATCTTTATTGTTGTCATTAATAATACTAATAACTCCTTATCTTTTGGCATTTGTAAAATCAGTTGAAAAAAGTTGCATGTTAGAAAAAATCTCAGTTAGAAAGTTAACAGAAGGAGATTGGATTGCAGAAAATATCTACAACAATAAAAAATTAGTTATAGGTAGAAACAGTTTAGGCATAACAAAAGAACAAATAAATATTATAAAGAAAATAAGAAAAGAAGTTTTAGTAAAAAATGGTTTGCCATTCATACCTTCATTCTTAATGGCTGTAATTATAAGCTTAATCTTAGGAAATATTTTCTTTCCATTCTAAGGGATTCTGTAGTCATCATAAATATTTTCTTCTGCATCTTCAACTTTAATCTCTTTTCTAACTTTAGGTTCAATCCTTAATATAGAAGCTAGTTTATCCAATTCCTCTTCATTAATTTCTTTTCCTTGCCAAACAAGATTAAGGTTATCATCTTTTTCTCTAGGTATAACATGCACAACTAAATGTCCTAGTCTTTGCCCTGCATTTCCGCCATTAGCAACAAAGATATTTGTATCTTTTACTAGTTTAAAATAAATGACCTTGGCAATATTATTTGCAACATCAAATATTCTGCTATCTTCTAACTGTGTGCTGAATTGAACATGCTGCTTAGGTATAACTAAAACATGTCCTGGATTTGCAGGGTGAATATCTAGAAAAGCTAAAAGTTCATAATCCTCATAAATTTTTTTAACAGGAATTTTTCCTTCAACCATAGAGCAGAATAAACATCCAGTTGATTGTTCACCTTGTTGCTTTTTGATATACTCAATCTGCTCAGGAGTTAATTTCCTTAGAAATTCAGGTAAAACTTTTTTTTGCTCTTCCTGGGATAATTGGGCTATTTCCTGTAATTCTCTTACAAGCTCAGGTGTTAAAGGACTTTCCATAACCAATAGAAGAAGAAAGCATTTAAAAAAGTAGTTAAATTAAAAAGATTATTTAGAAGTATTAACCTTATTGCCGCATACCAGCTAATGCAACGTTAGATAAATGTTGTCCAGACCTTACAGTTATTACGACCATTTTGGGGACAAGGTATTGAAATTGGCACCCTTCCAAGAACTACGAATGATGCAACAGATCGCTCAAACATCCATTGATATATCACTAGAACAAGCAAACCTATTCTAGCCCTTAGAAAGGCTGACGCCACCGTCACTTTCAACTATAATTATATCATTCTTTCTGTCACCATCTATATAAAAAGTAATTTGTTTTTTGTGGATAAGCTCAATTTGACCAACAGAAACAGAATTTATGTCACCGTCATTTTTCTTATATTGGGTATCTCCATCCCATACTTCCTGACATGACCTCCAAGCTCCATTGTCATATTTCCAGAAAAAAGTTCGGTAGACATCATTTATCGAACCAGCTGACGGAGAGATAGTTCCTATGCCACTTGCACCTGCATCTGTTACAATTCCCTGAACTCCTAATATATGCTGACCTGACACCCCATTGCAAACGTTAACACCTCTGCTAGTCCTAAGTCCCTGTGAATTTGGAAATAAATAAAGGTAAATATCTGAATCTTTGAAGGGTTTAGAACCTGCATCTATAATAGTAGTCTTAACAATGCATTGGTACTTGGTCCTATCACGAAAATTAGAATCAAATGTGTACAAACTAAATCCACTCTTGCACACATATTCACATTTATCACTTGAGCATACCCCATCTCCCACATATGTACCAGATGCGGCATTATATGGTGTAGGGCTTGAAACTACGTCATCCCCCGGGCAAAGCTCTGCATTAGCAGGTAATGTTCCTATACACTTGGGATTTGATCCTAACTCACATCTTTTATTCTTTTTTGAGTAAGTATATCCATCATTGCATATAGCCTCACATTTGTTGCCAGGAATACATTTATCTCTAAGAACCCATCTATAATCTTGTGTCAAACCTTGATCAGTGTCAGGGCATGCATATGCATTTGCTTGCAGTGTTCCTGTGCATTCAGATTTAACGCATTCACCACCATTATAGATTCCTTTTCCTTTTTTTCCATATTTATTACTGCTTGATCTAAAGCCATCTTGGCATACAGTTTCACATTGGTTGCCAGGAGTACATTTATCTCTAAGAACCCATCTATAATCTTGTGTCAAGTCATTAGTGGTACCAGGGCATACTTTTATGTAGCCTGACGCCATTTTTCCCGTACAACGCTCAATTGGTTGAGAAGGCGCATTTAAAACTTTCACACAGTTTGCAACTAAGATACCTTCTTTCTTTATTCCAGGACACGGATCTCCTCCACAATTGGCATTATTAAACAAAAAGCTTGCAGATTTTTGTCCAATATATGAGTCTGAAATTGGACAAAAGCTAACACTAGGATTATTTCTAGCATCTCCTTGGCAATAATAAAATGCTTTTATGTCTGAGATAACACTCGGGCAGCTTATACTTGCTTCGCTTCCATCTCCCACATTTCTTTGAAAATCATAATTTTTGTTAAGTTCTGCTTGCGCTGAAGAACGACCCGATGTGACAGGTCCACCAACAGCACCTTCTTTACACCCAGCAATTATAAACATAGAAATTAAAAACAAACTAAAAATCACCAAATTTCTTTTTCGCATAATTTAAGTAAAATCAACTAATATTAAAAACTATCCAATAGTTCTTCTTACATCAATAACTTCAACAGAATTAACACCATCTACATTTCTAATTTGATCTTCCAAAGCATCAGTGCTTCCTTTAGACTCATCCATAATAAAAGTTAATTTCATAGCTTTCAAGCCAAAACCAATCTCTTCAAATTCAGTTTTAGTCTCTGTTCTTCCAACAAATCTTTCAATAAGTTTTTTAGTCTCAATTTCAATAGAATCAAAATCAGTTTCAGGAGATTCAGGCATTATTTTCAATGTAACAACTATTCTTGCCATTTTTTAGTTAGGCCCGTTAAACTCACAACTAGAACAGGTATACTTAGCCCCCAAAGATCTGCAATGTCTACATCTATAAATATCACTTTTTCCACAATCCGGGCATTTAAACTTCACCCATCCCGCTTCATTTAACTCTACATTACATGAGTTACAGGTTAACTTTTTCTCCATATAAACAACCTTTTCTAAATATTTATAAAGCTTTCTTATAGCTTATTCCTATGGAATTTTCTGTTATTATTCCTGCCCATAATGAAGAACTTTATATAGAAAAAACCATTTCTTCTATCCCTAAGTCAATAGAATCAATAGTAGTTTGCAATGGCTGCACAGATTCAACTGAAAAAATAGCTAAAAAATATGCAAAAGTAATTTCAATTTCCGATAAAAACGTCTCGAAAGCTCGAAATTTAGGTGCAAAAAATTCTTCTGGTAAAATTTTAATTTTCTTGGATGCTGATACATATTTTATTTCTGAAAAATCATTTGAAGAAATAGAAAAAACATTAAAAAATTCAATAGTTGGAACTTGCAAATCTATTCCTGACTCAAAATCACTGAAAGCAGGCTTAGTTATTGCATTCAAAAATTTATTCTTATGGACTCACTGGACCTCTGGGATTATTTTTTGTAAAAAAGAAACTTTCGATAAAATTTCTGGGTTTAACGAATCAATGATAAAAAAAGAAGACAGAGATTTTGTCAATAATTGTTTAAAATATGGAAAATTTGGAGTAGCGAATTGTTATGTTGTTAACTCAATGCGCAGATATGAAAAATATGGTTATTTTAAATTACCTCTTTATTGGATAAAAGAATCAATTTTCAAATCTAAAAAAGATTATCCTATTGTGAGATAACTAGTTACAAGATATTTTCTTGCCAAATACATTTACGTATTCTCCTGGAATTAAATAATGTTCAGCAAATCCAGAAATGGTGCCATTAGCCTGTACTTGAGTATTATTAGAAAATGCCGAGTTAGATGTTCTTTCATTATTACAAGATACCTTTAATCTACCATTATCAAAAAAGTTGTATTCGCCCTGTCTTAATTCTGATTCTTGAGACGAAGGGATATTAGTAGTATTAGTTAAGTTTTGTGAAACAAGATCCATTGAAGTCACAATGACAATTCTTAATATTGCAGAACTTTGCGTTTGGTTGTTAGCATCATAAAATTGGTCTAAATTAGCAATTTGTAAATCTTTAAAAATACCTATCTCACCATCAAATAAAGCCCCCCCTTCAATAATTTGATCGTCCTGTACAGCTACAAGTACCTCTCCATTTGAATCAACATATCCAACATATACCCTATGTCCTCCAACAATCACATAACCTCTAGATTCACTAGATCTCAACATACCAATCAGTCCATCAGATCTTAAAAGATATTCATCCTTATTAGTTGGAGCAACAGGTTTAGCAGCTACAACATTCAACTCAGCATTAACAATAACAGATTGCCTAGGCCTTAAAACAACTTGTCTAGAAAATGTTTCATATCCATCTTTTTTTACTTCAACTAAAACATAAGCATTGCTAAATCTTGACCTCTAATAGCATAAGGTGTATTTCCAGCAGTTAATACACTCTGATAGGAGCCATCCACATATAATTCAGAATCTAAAACATTAGAACCAATTACTAAATCACCATAATTTACAGCACTTGCAGTTTTATTAACAGTCTTTACTAAAGAAGAACTTTTACTTCCAACATTTCCTCCAACGGCACCTTCCTTACATCCTGCAATTATAAACATAGAAACAATAAGTAAAATCACAATAACACTTTTTTTCATTAATTCTTTAAAACGGCTTTGCGCGGATACTCAATAGATTCAGAGTTTTAACCTCTGATTAATACATAGGCTTTCTTGCCTATGTATTCTTTTGGAGCATCAATCTTTGCG
>JACOZR010000047.1 GCA_016181245.1 Candidatus Woesearchaeota archaeon
TTTTTTTTTTTTTATAATCTTCTACTGGTGTGGAGATAACTGGGAGTGTTACTGAAGATGTTCCTATGGGTATTAATATAGCTTCTCCAAATCAATTTAATAATATATTAACTAAAAATGACATAGAATCCCTTTCTATGGACCAAATTAACTTTGCTGGAAAATCTTATAGAACTAGTGAAAAATTAATTTTAAATCTTAACAAAAATGTTAGTTTACAAACAAGTTTAACAAGTTCTGATGATGATTACAATTCCGTTGTAAGAATGGAAGTGGAGAAAAGTGCTTTAACCTATCTTTATAGCTTTGATGATTCTATTCCGAGCGGAATATACCCCCCTAATCCTCTTCAAATTAAGTTTTTAGGCAAGGATTTTAAGATTCTTTCTATAAATTCTCCGACAAGTATAACAGTTGATACCGGGAATGGTCCTAAAAGTGTCAAAGATGGAAGTTCTTATTTTGGAGATGATGGCATATGTAATAATGATCCGAATGATTTAGACTGCTGGAAATGGATTGTAAAAAATATGAACAATGTTGGAACAAGTACCACTTTTAACAACACTGTTGCTAATGGAATCATATGGTGGAACGGGCCTGTATTAGCAGTAACGAATGATTTTGCATTAAATGATTACAAAGATAATCCTCTTACTGTTGGAGATTGTTTGTCTTTACCTAGCAACTATATTACCTTATGTTTTGACGGCTTAACAACAAATGATGCTGATAATCTAAAATTGACTTTTGAAAAAGATGAAGGATTTAGTTCAAAAGCTGCTGAGGCTGGAGTTTCTAGACCAATAGGAGATGCTGCCTTGTTGATCTCATCTAATGTGCCAAATTCTCTTGTCATGGACGTAAGTTCTCAATACTTTCAGAGTAAGATGATTGCTGACAATTTTACAATGACCAACCAAATTTGGGTTGGTGCATTTAATGATAGTGTGATGGCTATATACTTTGAAGACCAAAGTGGAACTACTAAACTAGCTGGATTGTTGGGAAGAAAACCTTATATTACTCAACCTTCAACTCGTCGATTTGGAGATGAAGATCAAGTTTTTGATACTATAGCTTATTTGAACTATGGCAGACTAAAAGACTCTACTGCTACTGGAACTGGTGTTAGAATTGATGCTTTAATTGTTGGGGTAAATAGTAGTTTGGAATTAGCGGTACAACCTTATGATCCCGAATTATGGTCTACTGGTGGTGTTACTGTTTGGCCGACTTATCCGGATACAATATGGATGAATTGGAGCTTTAATGGAAAACCTACAGGAGCATTAAGTGGGTTAGGAACTAGGGCATCTTCTGAAGAGTTTAATGAACTTAGATGGGAAAGTGTGCCTATTGGTACCAAAGATGAGGATCATAGAACTAAATTTGGGATTATTATAAAGAATCCAAAGAGTGGTGGATCTTCTGATAAGGTTGTACTTGAGATTCCAAATGATTTAATGCAAGGAAATATTGTAATAAAGAAGTAATTTTTTATACTAAGTCTCTTTAATATTTTTATGTTAGCCAGAACTCATTTAGCATTTGCTTTATTAATTGGATTATTGACTTTTAGCTATTTTAATTTAAATCCAATTCTTTTTATTATTATAATGTCCTTAACTAGCTTCTTACCTGATATTGATCACCCAAAATCAAAAATTGGAAGAAAAATTAAAATTTTAAGTTATCCAATAAATTTTGTATTTGGCCATAGGGGATTTTTTCATAGTATCTTTGTTGCTTTTGGCTTAAGTTTTGCTATTTGGTATTTTTTTGGAAATTACTATATTCCTTTTTTTATTGGATTTGTTTCGCACTTAATTGGAGATGCTTTAACTGTTCAAGGTGTTAATTTCATTTATCCTTTCAAAGAATTAAGAGTTAAAGGTTTTATTACAACAGGAGGAGTATTAGAAAATATTTTATTTTTTGTTTTTATACTATTGATAATTTTGATTTTACTTTAGTTTTTTTATTTTTTCTCCATTTCATGTTCTATTAATCTTACAACTCCTTTCGCGAATTCTATACTTTCTTTAATTGCATAGTAAACTAATTGCGCTATTTCTCTAGCGCCTTCTTCTAACTTGCCTTTAAAATATTTATCATCAAATTTTAAACCTAATGGAGCAAGAGCGGTGTTAATCATTTCTTCTAGACTCATTTCACTAAATGGTTTTCTTTGAAGTCTGCCAAATTCGAAATCTTTGTTTCCTACGAGCCTTGCATATTCATTTGAATTAGCGTAAGAATTTATTTCATTTAAAGCTTTTTCAAAATTCTTCACTTCCTGCGTTGCCTCTTGTAATCTTCCTTGTTGATAGAGATACGCTAATTTTGTATTTATTCCTTGTAGTCTTTTTGATTTTTCTACCATAGCTGATAGACCTATTTTTTGTGCGTCGTCTATTGAATAAGCTCTACCTTGACCATCTTGTATTATTGGTATCTTAGCTATGATGTCTGGATTGTGCCCCATGAGGTAAACAACGGCTATTTTTGCCCCTGTTTTTGTGTATTCTTCTTTTATACCAAGTTCTCTTTCAATTATTGAGCCAAGCCTTTCTCCATTTTTACATCTTATATCTACAAAACCCTGAGCAACACCATCACTTGCTATGTCTACAAACTTTATCCTGCCTTCATTAATTTTGTCCGCTAAATCTTCTGTGTAACCAATTGGGTCTTCTTGAAACTTTGTTTTTTCTCTTTGGACTACTGGATCTAGCTTTTCTTGATAGAATTGTTGAGCATTTCCTTTTCTTATTGCGTATTCTTCTTGTGCTTTTTCTTCTAAATTTCTTCCCTGTTCTCTTAACTTTTCTGATCCGCTGTCTATTCCTCTTCTAATTCCTTCTCTTGCTCCTTCAACTGCTTTTTTCTTTGTTTCTTCTAACTTATTTTTGGTGTTATCTCTTGTTTCTGTTGCTTTTTGCTTGGCCTTATTTAAGAAGTCTTTTAAATCAGCATAACCCTGATTCGAATAAGCTGAGAACACCAATGCCGTTAATGGTACTACAACCTCTTTTCGCATATTTCTATAAAAATAATATTATATTTAAATATTTCTTTTTCAACGGCACTGTCACAATTTAGGGTCTTAAATTGAGTGTCAAAAATCGGGGCTTACTTATAAGTATCAAACGAAAGTTAATACTTCTTCCCATCTTTTTGGATTTCCTTCAAACTCTCCCTTTAACATGCTTACAAGTTCTTGATTACAGAACAATACTTCCTCACCTTTCGCAGTCATAATACACTTAATTTTCCCACTTTTCTTATTAATATCAACATACTCTACAGAAGCAATTGCATCCCCTTCCATTACATAAACCCTATAGTAGCTTGTCATGTCTATAACATTATAATCAAAACCATCTGGTTCAGAAGACCAAACATGAGTTACGAAAAGAAAATCCTTAGTAATATCTTCAGCTTGTTTTTCTGATAATATTTTATCCTTCCCGCATCCAACAAGAAAAATCAATCCTAAAATAGATATAATGAACAATAATTTTTTCATTAAAAATTAAAAAGGATTAATTGCTTTTAAAACTTTCTTTTAAGACCATTTAACCTAAGCACATTTTTAAAAGGGTAATGCTTGTTGAGGAGACTGTTTTAATGATAGCCACTTAATTTTTGGGTCAGCTTTCCAGAATTTATCTTTTCCATTTTTTCTTCTTAAATATACACAACCGGCATTTTCTAAATCTCGTATATACGTTGAAATATTTGAACGAGGTATTTTTAGTTTATCAGATAAAGCTTTATTTGTTATTTCATTGTGTTTAACAACTTCTGATAAGACCTCTTTTGCCTTTGGTGTTAAAACATGAAGATACCTTTTCTCTAATATTTCTTGTAAGGTTTTTGCAAGCTTATTTCTATCCAACAAGATTGGACTCTCATAAGTCGCATAGAACACTGCAGTAGATAAACTATTCAATATATCCCTTATATTTCCTTCCATCAATTTGTAAATAACCTGTAAGCAATCATTAGTATAAGGATAAATAGTATTATAATCTTTTGAAATGCGTAAATGTTCAAATCTTTTTTTTATTATCTCTTCCACCTCCCCATATGTAAGAGTTTCTATATGGAATGGGGTATCAGATAATATTGAAGAAAATCGTGGAACACTTTGGAGGATAGAATAGGCAGTAAGATTACCAATAAATATAAAGTGAACACCCTTGGTTTGAAAGAAATCTCTTAAATTATCAAATAAGTATCTAATCTTTTTTTCAGATACTAATTCTAAATTATTATAATGGATGATTGTCTCTTTTTTTGTATGTGTATTTATATCATGGATTATTTCATTAAAAAAATCTTGTAGACTAAATGATGTTAGCTTTTCTGTTGCCTTTTGGTCAGAACCATAACTACCTCCTAAACCACCAATAGAAATTCCGGCATTTATACTTGTTCTTCCGATTTCAAATAAACTTTCAAGTTTTTTATATAACTCATCGCTTATGGGCTTTTCTTTAAGGAGCTTTAGTGTAGAATAAATCGCCGACAGAGTATTCAAAATAAGTTCGTCAGCTTCCCATTTATTTTGTGTTGTTATTTCTTTGAAATGCGTAAAAAAGCCATTCTCAAAAGCTGAATTTCTTACCACATTCACAAAAGAAGTTTTACCTATACCAATATCTCCATAAATGAATGTTCTTGAACCACCTCTTGAAGCGATAATTCGACTTAATCTTTTTATATGTTCGTTACGACCAACAAAAGAATCAATAGGGATTGACCCCCCTATAACTAAAATTGGCGAAGTTGAAAAAGGATTTTCTTTAACACCATATAGCTCCCAAATATCTTTTAGAGAATCATTGGTCTGCATAGAGGATAGATATAATCTCTTATTTATAAGCTTTTCTATAATTATAGATATTCGCATAATAAAACGAAATGTTTATATAGTTATAGATATTTCTATAACTATCAGATTATAACTATGCGGAAAATAAAGTGATAAACAAAATTATAACCATTAAAGAATTTGCAGATAAGAGGAATCAAAGAGCAAAAGAACTATTACAAAAAGGCGACCCTGAAACTCTTGATGGGTATACTTATTTAGTTCCCTCTCAATTTTCAGAAAAGAAGTATAGGGTTACATACTTAGATTGTTATTCTTGCGAATGCCCTGATTTTCAAGTAAGATGCAAAGAAAATGGTTTATACTGCAAGCACATTAAAGCCATCCAGTTATTTCAGAAACTACAAAACAAACTAGAAATAGAAGAAACCCTACCAGAAACTAAAGAAACAATAAATAAATGTCCAAACTGTAAATCTTCTAATTTAATCAAAAGAGGGTTAAGAAGCTCTAAGAAAGGCAAGATACAGAGATATTTGTGTAAAGACTGTAGAAAAAGATTTATTGCCAGCCCAATAAAGTATGTTCAGATTGACACCAAGAACATCTGTTTAGTTATGGATTTGTATTTTAAGGGTCTAAGTCTTAGGAACATCCAAGATAATATTTTTCAGTTTCATAACATAAAGGTAAGTCACGAAAGCATTAGAAGATACATAAGAAGATTTAGCAAGTTGATGGATAACTATGTGAGCAAAGAAACAAAAGGAAAATTACAATTAGGAAATCAAATACAATGCGATGAGCAAACTGTTCAGATAGGAAAAAGCAAGTTATGGAATTGGAACGCTATTGATGTCAAGACTAAATACTTAGTGGCTAATAACCTATCTAAATCCAGATACTTTAATGACATAAAGGCAATAGTAAACAAAGTTAAAGATGAAGGGGCAAGATCAGAGGAATATAGAACAGATAGCTTGAAGGGTTATCACAGAGCAATTAATGAAGTATTTGAATTGGATAAGCTAAGATTTCCTTATACTATTCATGTAAGGTCTAAAGGATTTAAGGATACGATAAATACTAACAACATAGAAAGATACCATAATGAGTGGAGAGATTTTGACAAGAGAAGAAGAGGTTTTGGAAATATGGAAACTGCTACGGATTGGAATATTGGATACAGATTGTATCACAATGTAATTAGAAAGCACATGGGCTTAAATGGGTTGACACCTTTACAAATGGCTAATGTAGATTTAGGTTTAGGAAAAAATAGATGGTTAGATTTGTTGAAAAGGAGTTTAGAAAATGACACCTGAAGAAATCTTAGTAAATGCTTGGAATGAAAGGGTGTTTCTTATGGCTTCTGGATATGCTATAATTCTAACTTCCATCTTCTTTGATTGTTTATACCGAAAGTTAAAGGTAAGAGAAGGAGTGCGTAATTGGAAATGGGTCAATGCCATTACCTCTATTAAAATTCTTGATTTCCGACCTCTAAAAGAGTTTGATTACTTTATAGGTTACCTTATTACTCTATTGATAGTCGACTATTTCCTATTTATTCTTTTGAGAGAATTTATGGAAGAGATTTTGAATAAATCTTCTGAAAGTTTTGGCTGGTTTATAGTGATTTTAGTTTATATTTTAATTGCTTATATTGTCTTTCTACTTGGATATCATAAAAAAAATAATGAGAGGTAAGTCCCTAAATTTGACAAGTGCTTAAAATAAGCTAAAAAGACCCAACTTTAAGACATAGCCTTTTCAACATATATATTCTATTCACTAGTCCATCGGACAACCTCACGCGCCAAGTTTATAAATAGAGTCAGTCCTTTTATTTTTACAACTGAAAAAAATCCGAATAGGAAAGAGCTTTTCTTTACAAAAGAAAACCTCGGAAAAGAAAGCCTACAAAACTTTCTTTATGAAATAAAACCGGAAACGAAAAGGAGGAATTTAAAATGGGGAATAGACCTATAAAAAAATTTAGATCGGGAAACATAGAGGCAGCTATATGGCTGAATGAGAGAGAAGTTGATGGAAATATTGTTGGATTCAAGACAGTTAGCCTGAGAAGAAGCTGGAGAGATAGGGATCAAAGCATTTGGAGAGATGAAACTCTTAATCTGAGAAAAGGAGATTTAGCTAAAGTTTTAGTAGTAATGCAGAAAGCGCAAGAAGAAATTTTATTGAATCAAGATCAAAAAGAGGGTGATGACAATGAGTGAACAAGAAGAAACTAAAACAAGAAAATCTAAAGAAAAAGAATTTAGCATTGCTGATTTGCCTGGTGTTGGACCTGCAACTATGGAAAAATTAGTTGGAGCAGGATATAATACTTTATTGGCAATTTCTGTTTCAAGCCCTGGGGAGCTAGTTGAAGTTGGAGGATTTACTGAAAATGCAGCTAGGAAGATAATCAAATCAGCTAGAGATATGATGGGTATTGGTTTTGAAAGCGGTGAAGACTTACTTAGGAAAAGAGAGCAAGTTACTAAGATATCAACTGGGAGCAAGGCATTTGATGGGATGTTGGGAGGAGGCATAGAAACAGGTGCTCTTACAGAGATGTACGGTGCTTATGGTTCTGGGAAAACATCTGTTGCACATCAGCTAGCTGTAAATGTTCAATTACCAAAAGAAAATGGTGGTGCTGATGGTATTGCTGTATGGATTGACACAGAAGGAACCCTTAGACCTGAATATCTTGTAAAATTAGCCAAAGCTAAGGGATTAGATGTGAAGCAAGCATTAAAGAATTTTAGGGGCATAAGAGCTTTTAATAGCCTTCTTGGGGATGAAGAGGTTTGCATTACGAATGATGAGCATTTTCATACAGAGCCTATAGGACATGTTGTTGAAGAAAGAAAAGGGAACCCTATTTCTACTTTTGCATTTGATCCTGTAAATGGAAATATATCAAAAGTCGCTGTTACATCATCAATATCACATGGAATAGGAGACAATAATGAGCTTTATAATATTACTACAAGATATGGCAGGCAAATATGTGTAACTGGTGCACATGGTTTGTTTAAGGGCGTTAGAATGAGCAAGATTACTGGAAAGCCTATGAAGGGATGGAGAGGTCAAATGAAGCCTGTTGCAGAATATGCTTCCTTATTAAAAGAAGGAGACCATATCGCTTTGCCTAGGAAACTTCCAATTCCAGAGAAAGAACTCATAGAAATAAATCTTGCAGAGAAACTCAAGCACTCTCTTGGAAATGATATTTTATCGGAGATTCTTGGACTTGTTGATGAAACTTGGATGAAATTAAACGAGATTGATGATACAAGCTTTGTGACAAAAATCAAACTTGTACATACTGGTAGAAGAAAATCTACAGAGATTCCAAATCTAATTAGTCCTAATAAATCCTTTTATTGGTTACTTGGAATGATAATTGCAGAGGGCAATTCTCAGCATAAAAACAGAATTATTAGATTAAGAATTAACAGTAATCATGAATATCTGCATCGGTGTAAGAGCATAATTAAAGAAATTTTTAATGTTGAGTCTTATTTCCATGAAAAAAGCAGCCTTCTTTTGGTCCCCTCTAGATTACTTTGTTTGATTATTACTCATGGGTTTGGGATTAGATTCGACAAGTATTCTTACCAGAGAAGAATTCCTTCTTGGATGTTTGAGCTTCCTAGGGATGATTTAAAAGATTTCTTACATGGATACTGGGAAGGAGATGGGTGTCATGCAGAAAAAAGAAGACAAAACAGAATTATTTTTAATACTTCAAGCAGAGGTTTAGCGCATGATGTTACTTTGGCTTTAATGAGATTTGGTATTGTGGGGTCAATT
>JACOZR010000048.1 GCA_016181245.1 Candidatus Woesearchaeota archaeon
AAAACATAAACCCTATTTGTATAATGAAGGCACTAAAGGTCCAAAAGAACTGGAGAAATTTAATAAAAAATATAATCTTACTTGGAAATGAAAAAGCATATTGGTTTTATTGGTCTTGGAAGAATGGGTTACAATATAGTCCTAAATCTTCTTTCAAAAAAATATAAGGTAATAGTCTATAATCGTTCACCAGAGCCAACTAAAAAGATAGCAAAGCATAATGCAATACCTTCTTATTCCCTATCAAAATTTATAGATAAAATCCCTAAACCAAGAATAATATGGTTGATGATTACTTCTGGAAAACCCATTGATGATATCATTAAAAAATTAATTCCATACCTCTCCAAAAATGATATTGTAATAGACGGGGGAAATTCTTATTATCGGGATTCTATAAGAAGGTATAATGAATTAAAGAAGAAAAATATTCATTTTATTGATTGTGGAACTTCTGGAGGAATCTTCGGGGCAAGGCATGGAGCTTCTATGATGATAGGAGGGGATAAACATGTATTCAATAAAATCAAGCCACTCTTCAGAGATTTATGTGTAAAAAACGGATATGGGTATGTTGGAAAATCAGGTTCAGGTCATTTTGTTAAAATGGTGCATAATGGAATTGAATATGGGATGATGGGTAGTATTGCAGAAGGCTTTCAAGCCTTGAATAATTACAAAAATAAATTTAATCTCAATCTAAGAGAGATAGCAAAGGTTTACAATAATGGAAGCATAATTCAAAGCAAATTAACCAGTCTTCTTTTTAATATATTCAACAAAAAAAATTATCTGGATTCAATAGAGGGTACAGTTCCAAAAGGAGAAACTGAAGAAGAAATGAAGCATCTCGAAAAGCTATCAAATATGCCTATTCTAAATCAAGCGCGTCTTATGAGGGTCAAAACAAGAAAAAAGCCAAGTTTTGCAGGAAAAATATTAGCTGCATTAAGAAACCAGTTCGGAGGTCATAGAATAATTAAAAAATGATCAATCAAAAAAGGAATTATTTACATAAGAATTATGATAATCTTATCATATGAAGTTATTATCATATCATTCGAAACTATAAAGTAGTCAGAAAAATTTATATAATCGTTCTCTTTAATTCTAAATGACTGATAAGGATATTTTGGTTGTCCTGGAAAGGATGTGTCCATAAAAGCCTCTGTCAGGTGTTCGGCTATTAATATGATGACTGGACTATAACTCATCATACGAAATCCGCATCTGTTAAGCTTTGGGTTATGGCGCGAAGAAGATAACCTTTAAAACAATCGATGGATTAAGATTGATTCGATAATGTTTGAGGCACTTTCTTCACCAAGTCCAGCTATCAGCTCTTATGTTTATACAAGGTTCAAAATGGTTAAAAAGAAAAAAACTAGAAAAGGAAGGAATGCCAGTAATAAATCAAAAACTTCTAAGGTTAAAAAATTAATTAAACTTGCGAAGTTGAGAAAATCGAAAAAAAGGAAGAACTAATATTCTTAATTTATAATACAAAAAAATGTTACAGAAATATGTAAGGATTTGAATTTTGAACAAAGCAGAGTCTCCCACAATTTAAAATGTTTAGAAGCATGTGGTTTTGTGAATTCAAAATGGAAACGGAAAAATAGGATATATTATCTTGACAAGAAACATATACTACCTATTCTAGATAATGTGGATAGGCATATTGAAAAATATAGTAAAAGACTTAAGAGTTGTGGTATTTTGAAAAATAAATCATGCGGTGTGATAAAAAAATGAAAAAGTATGATCTAATTATTATAGGTGGTGGAGCTGGGGCTTTTGCAGCATCAAACACCGCAAATAAACTGAAAAAGAAAACACTTCTCATAAACTATGAAAAAATCCTACCTCTTGGCGGAACGTGCGTAAATGTTGGTTGTGTGCCATCAAAAATAATGCTTCATCAAGGAGAAGAATATTATCACACCGTAAGAAACCAATTTAGAGCAATAAAATTACAAGGCAAAACTAATTTTATTGAAGCATTGAAAGAAACGCATGAAATGGTAAAAAAATTCAGAGGCAAAAACTATGAAAAAGTTATTGAAAAACAAGAGTATGTAGGTTTTAAAGAGGGGTTGGCTTCTTTTGTAGATTCCCATACTGTAAAGGTTGGGAATGAAAAATTCAGAGGAAAATATATTCTTATTGCGACAGGTGCATCAACTTTTATTCCGCCCATTAGAGGTATTGAAAAAATTGATTTTATTACAAATGTTAATATTTTCAACCTAAAGAAAAAACCAAAATCGGTTATTATCGTTGGTGGTGGTCCCCTTGGCATGGAGTTTTCCCAGATATTCCATCACTTTGGAATTAAAGTTACTGTTCTTCAACATTCAGAAAGGGTCATTCCAAAATTTGATTCAATGCTTGGAGAGGAATTGCAAAAACATCTGGAAGACGAAGGAATTACTATCTACACAAAAGTAGATTCAAAAGAAGTAAAGAAAACAAAAGAAGGAATTGAATTAACCGTTGAAATTAATGGTAAAAGAAAGGTTTTAATTGCTGAAAAATTAATGCTTGCTACTGGATTAAAACCACACACAGAACTTCTTGAAACAGAAAAAGCCAAAGTTGAGCTTGACGAGAAAGGATTTGTAAAAGTAAATGAATATATGCAAACTTCTCAAAAGCACATTTACGCGGCTGGTGATGTTATTGGATTAATGCCTCTTGAAACAACAGCCGCAAAAGAAGGTAATTTTGCTATTTTGAATATGTTTGAAAATGGAAATAAGAAAATAAATTACAATGAAGTGCCTCATGCTATTTTTACTTCTCCAGAGGTTGCTGCTGTTGGTATTACCGAAGAAGAATATATGAAAAAATACAAAGTTTGTTTATGCAGGACAATAACATTAGACCATGTAGAAAAAGCAGCAGCAATTAAAGACACAAGGGGTTTAATCAAAATGGTTCTTGATCCAAAAACAAAAGTCGTTATTGGAGTTCAGATTATTGGACCTATGGCCGCAGATATTATAACAACTGCCACTTATGCGATTAAGAATAAAATGACAATCTATGACATAAGAGATACTGTTCATGTTTTCCCGACACTAAGCGAGATGATTAAGAAGGTGGCGCAAAGCTTTGACCAGAATTTGGATGAAATTGCATGCTGTGTGGAGTGATAAAATGAGAGATAACAGAATAAAAAAAGGATTAGATGGTGTGAGAATCGTTTTCTCTAATAGAAACTATATCCTTTTATTCATCGTTATGATCGTCCTTTTCTCTTTTCTGTATATCTTTGCATGGAATCTCATATTGCTTCCAGATTTTTATATTCGAACTGATTTATGGAAACTATCAAATATCTTATTTTTAATCGTTATTTCAATTCTATCAGGATTGGCCATAACACTAAGTGTTTTTAATTTGAAGATAAAAACTGCTAGCTATAAAAATAAGTACGGATATTTCGCAATAATCCCTGCATTTTTCACTTCAGCTTGTCCAGGATGCGCACCGCTTATTTTATCCTTTACCAGCGCTACATTTGCGATAGGATTATCTATAGCACAATTTGAGCTTACTATAAAAATATTAACAATCTTAATCCTATTAGCAACAACCTTATATATGTCTTCTAGCATCCATAGCTGTAAAATAAAGATCAAAGGTAAAAAATAATTGGTAAATAAAAATGTCTGAAAACATTCATCCAAAAAAACCAGTTTTTGAATATTCAAGGATTACAAAAGATATTTACATTGGCACTAATATGTGTTGTCAGACACATTTTAATAAATTATTAATCAAGAAAAAAATTAAGGCTGATATTAGTCTAGAAGAGAAAAAATTAGATCAACCATTTGGTGTTGACTATTATTTATGGCTGCCAACAAAAGATCATCAAGCACCAACACTAAAACAATTATTGGTTGGGGCAAATTTTATTAGACAATTAATCGACAACAAAATTAAGTTTTATGTTCATTGCGAACATGGGCATGCAAGAGCCCCAACCCTTGTAGCAGCATATTTCATATTAAAAGGAAAAACTGCAAAGGAGTCTATTGACATCATTAAAAAGAAAAGACCAATAATCCACCCAAATAATTCTCAAATAAAAGCACTTGAAGATTTTGAAAAAAAGGTGGAAAAAAGATGGTAACGCTAATCTTGGGGTTTGACCTAATGTTTTGGGCTGCTGTTGCTCTTACAATAGTGTTTTTCATAGACCTATCAACATGCTGGTGGTATAATAGCTTAAATTGGGGTCCATTTAGAAAATATAGGGAAAAGATGGTAAAGTATCATAAATATACAAGAATAATCCTTATAGCAATTATAATAATCCATATTATTTTACATATTTTATTTCAAGTTTATGGAGTTATAATATAAATAAAGGAGGTAGAGTATATGGCACGAATTGCAATAAAGAAAGCAACCGAACCTTTAGAGATCAAGCCACAAAAAGAATCTGTTTGGATCTGTATGTGTGGTCTATCAAAAAACCAGCCATTTTGTGATGGTTCGCATAAACTATGCAGCGGTGAAGATGGAGACAAGCTATACGAATATGATCAGAGTGGACATCGTGAGGAAGTAAAGAAAAGGGATTGAAAAAATGAAAAGAATTTGGCTTTTGCTGCTATTGCTTGCGATTGTGTTTGTAGTAAGTGGATGTATCAGACAAACAACTACAATCTCATCTGAACAAGTACAACCAACTGGGGAAATAAAGGAATTTGAAATAACTGCAAAACAGTTTAGTTTTGAGCCAAGCGTTATAACAGTGAATAAAGGAGATACAGTAAAGCTAAAAATAACCAGCGTTGATGTAACACATGGTTTTGCGATAAATGAATTCAATATAAATGAAAGGATTGAACGGGGTAAAATAGTAAATGTAGAATTCATTGCAGATAAAATAGGGACATTCCCATTTTACTGTTCAATAGTCTGCGGGACGGGTCATAGTGGAATGAGGGGAGAATTGATAGTTAAATAAAATTGGGTTATAAAGATGGTAAAAGAACAAATTAAAAATAATAAAAAACATTTCATTTGTGAAGAATGCAAATTTGCCTATAAAGAAGAAGAATGGGCAAAAAAATGTGAGGAATGGTGCAAAAAGCATCACAGCTGCAATATTGAGATAACTAAACATGCTATAATTAACTAGAAAAAGATTTATAAGTTAACTCGCTATACTTTTAATTGGAAGGAGGTGTAAAATGAACAAATGTATGGATGATTGTAATTATAATTGTACAAAGCAATTAAGCAAAAAACTTTCTTTTCTATGGAATGTAGACCAATACATAAAAGATGCAAAAGAATGTGGGCATAAAGAATGTGCAGAAATATTCAAGAAAATAAAAGAAGATGAGCAGAAACATGCAGATATGCTTAAGAAGCTAATCATCGAGAAAGTAAAAAAAAGGCGATTTTAAATAATTCTCTAAGATGAAAAAAACTAAGACAATTTATCTTGCAGGAGACCATGCTGGATTTAAATTAAAGGAAAAAATAAAAAATTTTCTTGAAAATAGAAATTACTTAGTTGAAGATTTAGGGCCTTTTGAATATAATCCTGAAGATGATTATCCTGATTTTGTGGTCCCTCTTGCAAAAAAAGTTAGTAAGGATAATAATTCTCGCGGAATAATTATAGCTGGTTCAGGGGAAGGAGAAATAATTGCTGCGAATAGAATTCATGGAGCCAGAGCTGTTTTGTATTATGGCTCAAAAAATCCAAAAGAAATTCTTGAGTTATCAAGGGCGCACAACAATTCAAACATCCTCTCTCTAGGTGCTAGATTTCTAAATGAAACGCAAGTTAAAAAAGCAATTGATATCTGGTTAAAAACCCCATTTAGCAATGCTCTAAGACACAAGAGAAGATTAGAAAAAATTGAAAAGTATTCTAAAGTGCAATGAAAATTCAAATAATACCTTCAATAATTGCGAAATCCCAAAAAGAGTTGAACAAGAGAATTAAAAGAATAAGCAGGCATGCTAAACTTCTTCAATTGGATATAATGGATGGAAAATTTGTAAAAAATAATTCTATAAATTTTGATTTTAGATTATTTAAAAAATATAAATATGAAGCTCATTTAATGGTAAATAATCCTGAAGAATGGATTAAAAAGAATTCAAAAAAAGTCAATACAATAATTTTTCATATTGAATCCACCAAAAAACCAAATGAACTAATTAATTTAATAAAAATGAAGAACAAAAAAGTAGGCATTGCTTTGAACCCCAATACAAAAATTAAAAAGATTAAGCTTTACCTTGATGATATCAATAAAGTTTTGGTCATGACCGCAAATCCCGGAAAGTACGGCTCTAAATTTCTGCCTTCTGCATTAAAAAAAGTTAGTTTGTTGAGAAAGATTAAACCCAACTTAGATATAGAAGTTGACGGTGGAATCAATCCAAAAACCATAGAAAGAGCATTCAAAGCAGGTGCAAATAATTTCATCTCTGGATCATATCTGCAAAAAAGCAGAAATCAGAAAAAAGCAGTTAATAAATTGCAAAATATTATAAATTCATAAAAAGGTTGATTAAATTGGAAACCAATTGTAATATCATTTATTGTATTAATCATCTTCATCATTTTACTAAAATATTGGCTTGCTCCATTGCTGGCACAGATTGCTCATAGGTGATACAATGAAAAAAGAAATATTTACTGGTTTAGGGATTTTGATAATTTTGGCTGTTATAATTCTTTTTGGTTTTGATGGTATTACTGGAAACGTGGTTAAAGAAATATCCACACAAAGAAATCTTGAAACAGACAACTTAGAAATTGAAGGCATGACCTGCCAATCTTGTGCACTGGGAGTGGAATATGAACTAAAACAAGTTAATGGAGTTGCTGATGCAAAAATAAATTATCAAGATAGAACTAGAACAGTCACATTTGATCCAATAATAGTAGATGCTGAAACTATCGCGAAAGCTTCTACCGTGTATCCTGCAAAAGTTGTATCGGTGGGTAAGTGATTACTATTCATTTTCAGCCCAGTGAATAAGCGGGATTAATGCTTTCATTAATCTTCTTCCTCTTTTAGTTAAAGAATACTCAACTCTTGGAGGAATTTCTGAATAGACTCTTCTCATAACAATTTGCTCTTTTTCCAGCTCTTTTAATCTGTCAGTAAGTGTTTTTGCAGTTATACTTTCAAGTCTTCGCTCAATGTCATTGAATCTCAATTTCTTAAAATTGCCGATTGTTATTACAATTGAAATTGTCCATTTTTTGCTCAAAAATGCAGAAGCAATTTCAAGAGGGCGAGGGCAATACCCTGTAGCTGAACGCATTTTGCATTCTTTACTTTCTGTTTTGTAAGTGTTATTACTTTCCATTTTTAAACTTCCTAATTTATATACTTCAATACTTTATAATAAAAAGTAGGTATAATATATAAACCTATCTAACTAAAAGGAGGAAAAACAAAATGGAAAAAAAGGAACAATGCTGCAAAGGTGGCGTCTGTCCATGCTGTGACTGCTGCATTTGCATCTGCACAAAGGATTTGGCAAAAACTTTAACACCAGAAGCGAAAAAATTACTTATAGCCGCCTTGCAGTAAGTCAAAAATGAAGAATAACTTTGTCAATATCATATTTTTTTCATATTTAAAATGAAGGAATTATTTGCACCAATCAAAAGAGTACTCAGTAGAATAAGCTATTTTCTTATTTTTGTAGTTTCAGGCCTCTTTTATGGTGTAATATTTTTAATGATGACCAATTTAATAGATGTAAGATCTGGTTTATCTAATATCAGGTTTGCTTTTACATGGCAAAGTGCATTGTTCTTTATTATATTTTCAATTTTAGGAGGACTTTTAATCTCTTTACAAGTGTTTTCATTCCGCGAAAAACAAAAAAATTACACATCTACTACAACTGGTGTAAGCGGAATGTTGGTTAGTTTTTTCGCTACAACATGCCCATTCTGTAAGCCACTTTTGATTTCACTTTTAGGTCTTTCAGGATCAATCGCTATTCTAAAGTTTGGTCTAGTTTTAGCATTTGTAAGTATAATTCTATTAATGGGTTCAATATATCTTACATTGAAAAGCATTTCAAAAAGAAGTTGTTGCCAATAAAAACTATCTTACAAATAAATTCTTTAGAAATTGTTCGCCACTAATTATTATTTCCTGCACATAGGTACTTCGTAATGCTAACTGATTAAGTCTATATAAATAGTCGTTGAAAATTAAAATTCCTATTATGATTAGGATTATCCCAGAAATTAAGTAGGTTGAATGAACATTTATTTCTTTTCCAAAAATCTTGAAGCTTATCATTCTTCCATGAAGAATTCTCCAGAATCTTTTGTTCTTTATTCTATCAAAATAGAATGAAATTATTATTAATGGTATGCCCAACCCTAAAGTATAAATAAACAACAAAGCACTTCCTTTAAGAACAGTCCCAGTCGTTGCTGATAATAACAGCAAAGAAGCAAGTATTGGACCTATACACGCACTCCAGCCAATTGCAAATACAGTTCCAAAAAGATATGAACTAACAGGAGTCTTATTGTTCTTTCTTAAACGAATGTGTAAACCAGAAAATCCTTTTCCAAGGATCTCTAACACACCAAAAATAACTATAATAGCTCCCGCTACCTGAGTGAAGATAAGCCTATTCTCTCTAAAAATACTTCCAATGAGCGTTGCTCCCATGCCAAATATTGAAAACACAGTTGCCAACCCTAAAAAAAAGAAAATTGTATTTTTTAAGACTTCTCCTCTGTTAGAATTAACATTGTGGGCAAAATAAGCTGACAAAACAGGCAGGCAGCAAGGAGATAAAAAGCTTAACATCCCTGCAGAAAAAGCAAGAAGGGATAAAATAAGAAAACCAACATTGGAAAATTCATCTTTTAATGTTGGAGCGTTATTCAGAGAAATGTTATTTTGGACTTCACCAAGCAGTCCATTTAAGAAAAAATCTGTTTGACGTTTTTCTGCTATATCATCAATCTCATTTTTGTTTTTTGCATAGATTTCAAGAAGGTTGTTCTTTTTGACTAACTGAAATGATTTAATTGTATGATAAGTTTCATCTAATCCGCTGCCTTTACTTAATAAGTACCCAAGCGTCTTCAACCCACTTTCCAAGTATTCTAAATTTCCAGTTAGTAGATACAAACGCAACATTCCATAAGAAAAGACCGCATTTTCCTCATATGGTTTTGATAAATCAATCCTTTCATTTGGAGCATAAAATTCAGTGTCTTTGCTGTTTCGCTCAAAAAATCCTCCAGCATTCCAATCATAAAGATTATCTAAAGAATAATCTGCCAGTTCCTTTGCGGATTTTAGATAACTTTGCTCTTTTAAGCTATCATAACCATCAAGAAAAGCTAAAATAGCCCACGAATTTGAGATTGCTTGGCCTGTCAAGAATGGTTTTTCTTTTTCATAATCAAAATAATAATATGCTCCCTCTTCGCCAACTAGATTATTTTGCAAAAAATTTAAACTTTCTTTGGCAATTTCTTTATATTCTTCGTCTCCATAAAGGTTGTATAAATAAAAGAAAGTGCCAATCATCATTGAGTTTGAATCTATATTTCTTGTTTTGTCAATATATGGCGATTCTATTTTCTCTCTTTCTTTTTCTGGAAGAGCAAAATATTCATCCTCTAAATAAGCGTCTTGGCTTGAATAAAATCCGCCATGGTTGTCTAAGAATTTGCTTGTAACAAATGAAACAGAACCATCAACCGCAATTTTAACTTTATCATCATTCGTTATCTTCAATAGATGCGCATATGCTCTAATAAGTTTGGCTTGGTCTGAAAGCATTTTTTCATAGTGGGGTATGCTCCAATCCCTTTTTGTGCTATATCTGT
>JACOZR010000018.1 GCA_016181245.1 Candidatus Woesearchaeota archaeon
TTCTTTTAGAGGATAACCTCTAGTCTTGTAATCCAAAACAACTAATTTTCCATCTTTAACTAATAAGTTATCAATAGCACCATGCAATAAAATTCCAGATTTTAAATCAGTAAATTCAATTCCTTTTCTGTTATTTCTCCATAAATCAAGAAGAGGCTTTTCATTAAATAAGCCATAACCTGCACATTTTTCTTTTATTTCTGGAGGCAATTCATTTTTTTTCATAAATCTGTCAAAATGCTCTTTCAAGATTTTATCCATTCCAGAAGGAAGAGAAGGAAAAACTGAAGAAGGCCTTTTAATATTTTTAACAATATGAAGATAGAAGCATCTAGGACATTCTAACATTAGGTTTATTGAACTGGGACTTAGCTTGTAATTTGGCATTTTAAAAGCTCCAAAGCGAAAAACTTAAATACCTCAATTCCTTAAGATGTTTATACAAGGGAACGCGACCTGACGAAAGCCATATCTTGTTATGGGGAGTAGGACTGACGGACGCTCTTACCTTGTAAATTTCTTTATATTTCACTTTGTTAACCTCTTAATATTTAGTAAATTATCCAGAACAAGACTTGCTTGATATTCACTCGTTCCTTGTATAAGTTCACTCTCTTGCTTTATAACTACATTCTTCCCATCAATGATATTAACCATTTTTCTAAAAGCGATATATTGGCTATTATCTACGGATATAAAAATGATACAATTCCTGTGGTTTTTCAAAAATTCAAGAACATCCAAAAAAATTTCTACATTTTTGTGCATCTCTTTTATTTTAAATTTCAGAAATGAAGATTTGATATTATCTTTTTTAAAGGTTTTTTTAATATTTCTTAGATAAATTTTTCTATCTCCTGCATTTCGATAGTGTCTGAACCTAGAAAGTTTTGGAAGCAACTCTTTTAGTTTAACTTTTTCTATCACTGAATAACCTATTAAATTTTCAGAATAATCGATAAAAAACTCTTTCATTTTGTAGTTAACTCCCTCTGAACTTTAGCTATTTGGAGATAGAAGCATCTAGGACATTCTAACATTAAGTTTATACTGGATGGCGATAGTTTGTAATTTGGCATTTTAACCTTAAAATAGTAGAATATATGGGTTTTAAAGGGTTTTTATGCTGATCTTTTACGATGTAGGAAATTGGATTGAAGCCTTAAATTTTCTATTATTTTGCTTTCTGTCTCCGCAGATAGGTTTGTCCATTCATCCTGAAAGTGATTTATTGTTTGTCCTGTTTTATGATTGACTAATATTGTATCCGGCATTTCTTTGAAAAAGCCAACTAGATCGTCACCTTGCAGCTCATACCATAATCTAAGTTGTTGAATTTTTATTGTTTTGGCAGGAAGATCAGCATCCTTTATAACACAAAGAACCTCGTCTACATTCTCAGAATTGTGTTTGTGTTTAATAAAAGAACTGGAGTAAATTTCAACCTCTACTTTAACCTTTTTATCTTTTCTAAGCATGATAAAATCTGGAACTTTATCTTTATTTTCTTCTATTATTTCATCATATCCTAATTCTTTGTAATTTTCTTTAATCCAGTGGATAATCTCATTTTCATACGCGCAAATTATGTTATCAATGTTTATCATTGTTTTCCTCCGCAGCCCGAGCAAAAATTTGCATCGGAATTTAGCTTCATTCCGCAATTAGAGCAATACTTTGAATCTGTCTTAATTTTTGAAGAAAAAGGCTGATGCTCTTCATAATCTTTTCTGCGAACAGAATCAATAATCTTGGTATATTCATTGGTTATTGAGATATTTGAATGACCTAATTGATCCCTAACACTAATAATGCTCACTCCTTTCTTTATTGCATTAACTGCGTGTGTATGCCTGAATTTATGGGCAGATACCCTATTTACATCCAATCCTGCTTGTTTTGCTATTGATTTTATTTTTTTTGTTATTCCCTTAACTGTATAAGGTTTATTCCAGTTGCTCAAAAACAAATAATCCTCATTTTTCTTATTGCCAATGTACAACCTAAGACTTTGTAAGAAGTCTTCATTGAAGAATAAAGCGGTTCTTTGTTGTTTCCCTTTTGTTTCTTTCAATAGAACAAACTTATTGTTGAAATCTATGTCTTTTATCCTTACCCTGGCTGCCTCACTTGGCCTACATCCAGTGTTATATAAAAACTTCATTAAAATCTCTGTTCTGATATCATTCTGCAACCTTAACACTTCAAACATCTTGTTCATTTCTTCATCGGACAAGAATACTGGTAATTTTCTTTCTTTTTTAGGTCTTTTTAGATAAGATATTTCTTTCTCAGTTAAATGCTTAATAATCTCTGATTCTGGAAGGCGGCCAACTTCCTTTATCAGGTCTTTTCTTTTTTTCAAGATGTGAACATTAGGGGGTGTATTAGTTATCTTGCTTAATACATCAACAAGTACTGCATTACTAATATATTGTGAGGGATATCTGTTTATCATAGTTAAAAGTTCCCTTTTGTTAGTTTAAAGGGGTTTATTTATAAATGAAAGTCGACTTAATAGATATTAACGCTACTTTTATATAAATATTTGGTTATTCTAGAATACAATTAAAACTTTTAATCTTTGATTAAATTATTCTTCAAAGTTTATGCTTAAATATTTTAAGCTTTGACTGTAGTTTTTATCTATAGCATAAATCTAAATTGTTTAATAAATGCTTAAACATTTTAGCCAGTCATTCTAGTTACTAAATGTTCATAAAAATGGCTTGAATCTTCTGGTCTATCTCTGTGCTGCTCTTGCATTAAACTTTCTCTGGGAACTAATGCTGTTCTTTCTGTTACTTCCTGCTCATAAATAGATACATTTTCTGTAAATTTCTGTAAGCTAGGAATTACCCTTTCTAAATATACTCCATAATTTACATATGTTAAGTTAATTTTCTTTCTTCTTCTAGTAATGATAAGAAGGAATCTATTATTACAGAAGCCTGTGTTGAATTTTGAACTGATTCTAAAGTTTTTCTATTTCTGCTTTTGTCATACGTCCTTCATATCTGTTCATTAACAATAAAACATCATCTGCCAGATAAGAAAGATCGCACTTATCAATTCGTTTTCTTCTGTCTCTCATTTTTACATCACTCCTATGTTTTTGTTATTGATTAAAACTTTTAAACTTTTACTTTCTTCTTTATTTTTTGTCTTTTTTCTTTTGTTTCTTGTATTAAATCAAGACCATTCTTGGTTATTGCTACAAAACTTTCTTTCCCTACTCTTTGTTTCTTAATTAATCCCCAGGTATGTAATATTGTTAAATAATCCGATATTGTTGATCTAACGCTGTTGTACAGCTTTCCAGAATAATGTAAGTTGGCTATTGATCTTAATGAGACTTTATTGCTGTTAGTCTGTTTTTGTATTTGATATATAGTTTTGAAGAGATCCAGCTGGGTCTTTGTCAACGATGAGAATATCTCATTTTTTTGGACCCTTTCTGGACCCTCTTCTAATGGCAGCTCTTCTTGAAGTCTAAAGTTCCGTTTTTCTTCGATTAGAGGAGTGGGAGCCTGTTCTCTTAGTAACATCGTGCTTACAATTGAATTCAGTTGGTTCTCTATTTTTAGAAGTCTTAACTCGTGCTCTCTTAGTTTTAAACGATGATCTTGTGTATTTTCGTGGGTATTTTCAGTCCATTTGTGTAGTCTGTCTATGTCTTCCCTTATGTTGGAAAATGTTAGTTTTAATGTTTCATGGAGCCTTTGAAATCTATCTTCAAAATCATCATCTTTTCTTCCGAATATCCAGAAACCCATGAGATTGTGAATATTTACTCATATTTATACTTTTTCATATTCTAGTTTAAACGTCTTAGACGTCTGTAGACATGTCGTAGACGTCTTAGAAGTTCGTAGACGTCTTAGAAATGTTATTTTTATCGTTGATGAGTCAATATTTTGTATTTCTTTATAGAATTTGATTATTGCTTAATTTTATTTGTTTTAAACAATAAAGGCAAAAGTGAGACTCCATTTTAATGGATTTTTACATTATTTTGATGGTACTTAGGTAGTTCTAGTTTTAGAAGAGCTTATTTCTTGATTTTATCAAAAAAGTGAGAGTTTATTTGAGTTTGATCTGCTAATTTGGATGTAAAAGTCATAATTTTGCAGATTTAGCAAGCCAGAAGTGCATATAATCAGTTATTTTACCGAAAATGAGAGTTCAGATAGTCTTATTATCGTTTTTTATGATTAAAAGTAGCAGTTTTACAAAATAAATTTGGCCATTTTAAATGAATTTTATCGGAAAATGAGTTTTAATCATTGTTGATTAATGATTATCGAATAGAGAAATTTGTGTGTTTGAGCCACTTTGCCTTAATTTTAGCAGTTTGGAAGCTAAATTAAGCTCTTTTAACTCTTTTTTTATAGAAAGTGAGACTTTCTTATTATATTGTCTTGTTTTATCTATTGGGATTCCCTTGTTTATCATTGAATTTACGTAGTTTCTGATGCTTATTTCTGTTAATTTAAGGGTTTTTGAGATATCTTGGTATCTTACAGATCCTTGACCAAATTCATCTTCTAAATGGTAAATTGCCATAAAAACTGAAAATTCTCTGTCAGTTAAGCCCCTAAAGAGGCTTTCAAACTCTTTTTTTACTGTTTCCAATGATTGATTGTGATTGATGATTGTTGATGATTGTTGATGATTGTCGTTTACCCCATTATTTCCACTGGAGTTTTTATAAAAAAAAGTTAATTTATCCTTTATTTCACTTAAAGAGTTTAATAAGTCATTTATTTTAATTTCTAATGCTTTTTTATCCTCTTTTTGCAATAAAAGTTCTTTTTTTGTTGATTCTATCTCATTTCTAAAGAATTCCATGTCTTTTCTTACGTTTTCAAAGGAATTTCTGAGTCTTTCCTCATTATAATCGGCCATTTTGATGATAAAAGCTTGAGATTTATATGATTAATTGTGTTATTTAATGATTGTTTGATGATTAGCAATGATTATTAATGATTGATTAGAATTCTGATAATGACTTTGTCTCTTTTTCCTTTATTTTGGCATCTTTCCAGGAACACTTATCTTTTTTCATTATCTTTAATATCCTTAGTTCCTTGTGCATTGGAATAGAATAATTATTTTATTTATATAGAATATTGAAGTAGGTAATACTTTTCTTGTCATAACTTAAAGCTGTTGGAGTATGTTTATATTAGAATTAATTTTAGAGTGACTAACCAATGTAATCTTGTGGATTTACAGATGGAGGAACTATCCTTGGCATTGGAATATGAGAAGGTAAATTTACTTCTTGTGTCAAAAGGAGCGCCTTAACATTTGATCTTCTGAATATTAAATTAATTAATTGTGCCTTAAGATCATCTGGAACATCTTTCTTTTCATCCCAATGTTCTTTAATCTCTTTTATTTTCTCTTTATCTTCTGTATAGATTATATTGCCATTCATACCTAATTCGCCTATTTGCGGCGTATACCTAATAGAGAATTCAAAAACAAACCTTAAGGCTTTTTGTTTATCTTGCAGTTTTAGCTCGTAATCTTGCATGTCTTTTATACTCACATTATATGTTACTTTGAAATCGCCTCCTTTTTTTACTTCTTCTTCCTTTTTTTCTACACTTAGTTTATCGTAGTTGAATCCCACTATTGTCATGTTCTTAGTTTTTGTGAGAAGTTATATAAATCTTGTGGAAGTTTATTAGAAAACTTTTTAATCAAGCTTATCTCAAGATTTACAATGTCCTCTGCCATTTTTAAAAAAGAAATTGCTAAAATTCTTTCACTAGTTTTAGGAAAGGAAATAGATGCGCCTGTTATTGAAGTTCCTCCTGATCCTTTGATGGGTGATTATGCATTTCCTTGTTTCAGTCTTGCTAAAGAAATGAAACAAAATCCTAATGAGATTGCTAAAAGTTTATTAGAAAAGATTAAACCGAATAAGTATATTGATTCTGTTAAAGCTATTGGGCCTTATGTGAACTTTTTTGTTAAGAAGGATTTGTTGTTTAGTGATGTACTCGTGGGCATATCTTCACATAAAGAAAAGTATGGCAAGAAAAAAATTAAAGGAAAAACTGTTTTGTTAGAGGGATGGCAGCCTAATACGCACAAAGCATTTCATATAGGTCATGTCAGAAATGCTGTGCTCGGTGAAAGCGTTGCGAGAATCCTTGAGTTTTATGGTTATAAAGTCATAAGGGTTTCTTATATGGGGGATATTGGGGCACATGTAGCAAAATGGATTTGGTATTTTAATAAATTCTATAATGGGGGCATTCCAAAAAATAATGTTGGTAAGTGGGCAGGCAACCTTTATACCTTAGCTAGCATTAAGGAAGAAGAAAATGAAACATATAAAGATGAAATAAATGAAGTTCAGAAAAAACTTGAAGAAGGAGATAAAAAATTAGTTAATCTCTGGAAAAAAACTAGGGAGTTATGTTTGAATGATTTTTGGAAAATCTATAAAGAGCTTGATTGCGATATAAAGGAGAAGTATTTTGAAAGCGAAGTTGAAGTGCTTGGAAAAAAAACAGTTATGGACCTTGTAAAGAAAAAATTAGCTTTTTATGATGATGGAGCTGTTGTTATTGATCTTAAGAAATATGAGTTGGGTGTATTTGTTTTGTTGAAGAGTAATGGGACTTCTTTGTACTCTACTAAAGATATTGCTCTTGCTTATCTTAAATCTAAAAATCATAAATTTGACCTTTCCTTGTATATTGTTGCCAGCGAACAAGAATTCTACTTCCAGCAGCTGTTTAAGACCCTAGATATCATTAAATATAAAGATGCTTCTAAGTTGAGACATGTTTCTTACGGGCTTGTGATGTTAAAAGATGGAAAAATGTCTTCAAGAGAAGGAAACATAATTCTTTATGAAGATGTTCGTGATGATCTTGTGAAAAAAGCCTCTGACATCATAAGAGAAAGAGGCTTTAGTAGTAATAAGAAAGAGAAAATTGCTGAAAATGTTGCTTTGGGGGCTATGAAGTTTACTATGCTTAATCAAGATTCTAATAGAGAAATTATTTTTGACCCTGAACAAGCTTTATCTTTTGAAGGGGAAACAGGACCGTATATTCAGTATACCTATGCAAGGACATGCAGCATTTTAAAAAGATATAAAGGAAATGTTAAGGGGGAGGTTGATTTTTCTTTGCTGAATAATGAAGAGGAGAAGAAAATTGTTAAGATTCTTGCTGATTTCCCAGAAATAGTTGAAAAGGCTGCACTTTCTTATAAGCCAAACTTAATTTGTAAATTCTTATTAGATATTAGCCATGCGTTTAATGAGTACTACCATAAGCACAAGATATTGCAAGAAGACAAAAAATTGGAGGAAGCTAGGATATTACTTGTTTTTTGTTTAAAACATGTATTAGAAAACGGACTTGGATTATTAAGTATTAAAGCGGTTTCTGAAATGTAATCCGTTTAACCGCATAGCTTATATATTTGTATAACTTTGTTTGATTGTGAGCAAAATATCTTTGAAAAAAGAAGCTAGGATTAAGGAAGACATACTAAGACTTCTTTATGACAAATATCCCGAGTTTCATTATACGAGTGTTGTTTCTTATGAGACTTTAAGGAATAATGAATTTATTTTGAGATTGTTAAATGAATTGACAAAAGAAGGGCTTGTTTCTTTTATTGATGAAAAAGGAGGGAGGGGTATAAGGAAAAAATGGTGCTTAAAGAAGGAAGTTTTTGAAAAGTATAAAGAATTACTACCCTAACTTTTTCAAAAGATCCTTTTTTCCTGACCAGTCTAAAGCATATTTTAATACTTCTTGAATTGTGTTTACAGGGATAATTTCTATCTTTTTCTTGCTTTCTGGAGATAAAACAACATCTTTTAGGTTTGTTTGGGGGATTATAACTTTCTTTATGCCCGCTTCTATTGCTGCTTCTATTTTTGGAGTTACTCCTCCAATAGCCAGAACCTCTCCTCTAACTGAAAGAGAACCAGTCATAGCCACATCTTGTCTTACTGGAACGTCCTTTAGTGCAGAAATAATCGCTGTTGCAACTGCTATGGAGGCTGAATCGCCTTCAACACCTGAGTCTGCTGTTTGTAGAAATTGAACAAAAATATCGTATTTTTCTTTGATATCTTCACCGAAGTTCTTCAAGATAATTGCTGAAACATTCTTTACTGCCTCTTTGGCTATTTTTCCTAATTGACCTGTAGCTATTATTTCAGATTTTTTGCCTCCTGGTGTGATTTCTGATTCTATTGGGAGGACTATACCTGAGAAGCTTAATTCTGTGCCTATTACTGCTAGACCGTTAACTCTTCCTATTAATGTGCCTGTTGTGACTATGATTTGGTATTCCTTCTTGGTTTCTATGTATTTGTCTGCTATTTGCTGCTCTAGGGTTCTTGCCAATCTTTTTGCTTTTTCAATATGAATTGGTTCAACTAACTTTGATTTTTCTGCTATTGCGAAGTCTCCTGCTGCTCTTACTAGACCACCTAGTTCTCTTAATCTTAAAGTTAATTTTCCTGCTCTTGTTGATCTTTTTCTTGCTTCCTCTATAATTTTGATAACTGCGTTTTTTGAGAAATGTGGAATTTTCTTATCTTTCTTTACTTCTTGTGCTATGAATTGAGCGATCTTATAATGATTTTCTGGGGTATCATCCATTTCGTGATCCATATAAACTTCATAACCATAACCTCTGATTCTTGATCTTAATGCAGGATGCATATTTTTTACTGTCTCTAAGTTTCCTGAGGCAACTAGAATAAAATCGGTTGGAACTGGGTCGCTTCTTGTCATTGATCCTGAAGAGCGTTCTGATTGGCCTGTGATAGGGTATTTCTTTTCTTGCATGGCTGTTAAGAGCTCTTGCTGAGATCTTGGTGAAAGACTTGCAATTTCATCTACATAGAGAACTCCCCCAGATGATCTGTGGATAAAACCTGGAATTAAACGTTCATGAGCTGGAGTGCCTAAACCTCCTGAATTTTTGACTAGAATGTTATTAGCTAGTAAATTCCCTGATTCTGTTGTTAAATTGTACAAGTATCCTTTGTATGGGATTTTTTCTATTTTCTTGATTTTTTCTGTGGTGAGTTTCATATTAATTGATTGGATAAATGAATTTAAAAGATTAATGCTTTATTCTCTAAATGGGATTTCTTTTCCTTCTACCTTCAATATCTTAAGACTTGCTTTTTTATTCCAATCATACATCTTTTCTTTGCTGTTTGATGATTTCTAAGGAGTGTGGAGTTAAATTTAGTACTCTTAGTGTGGTTTCTTTATTTTTCGTATTAAATAAAACATCCCTATATCTGTGATATTTTAAATTAATAAAGTCTTTTAATGTATTATTTAATCTTTCTTGTTTATATTTGCAGTATGTTAATCTTATCATTTGCACAAAATTGTAAAAATTATCTAGATCCTTGCTAATTTGTAACCTGAGCAAGCATTTGTCTGGATATTTCTTAGGATAACTTATTGAAATTGATCCTGTTCTTATATTTTTACTATTCAAATATTTTTGAATTTGAGATAGAAAGTTTATCTTATTTTCTCTTGAATTTATTGTTGTTTGTAAACCTATATCTAATGATGTCAATTGATTATTATTTTTATGTATTGTAGGAGTTCCTAGCTCCCCCCCGAGAAAAGATGAAAAGAAGCTATCTGCTATTTTTTCGTTTATAAATATCCATTCTGGTATTTTAAATTCTATTTGTGATTTTCTCCCTATTGGTGCCCCTAATGCTTGAAATAATCTTATTACGTTTCTATTTGTATTTTGATAACACCATGAATGCCCATATCCTCCTGCTTCTATTATTCTTGAATTTGATTCTATTTCACTTCCGAAAATTGTTTTAAGATCTTCTCCGAACTCCTTTACTGCTTCTAATTCTGAACTTGATAGAAAAATTCCATTTAAATTACCAAATATTCCTCCGTCTCCAAATGTCGCCCCTAAAATCTTCGAAATTAATTGTACTCTTGAATCTTCTATTGTGAGGGGAATTAACCCTTTTTCTTTTAGCCAGTTAGCTGTTTGTATTGGGACTGGAATATGTTTCTTTGCATGCCACCATCTTGTTTTTCCGTATGACTGATTTAGTAATTTTGCTATTTTTTTGTAACCAAAAGAAGGATTTTCTTCCTTGATTTTTATATATGTGTGATAGAGTCCGCATTGCTCTTGCTGTCTTGCATCGTATGTGTTGATCATATCTTGTTCTGTTAATACTATTTTGTTTTTCATAGTTTAATATTAGTATATGCTATTATATATAAATGTTTGTATTTTATAGTTAAATGATAACATTTAAAAATAATGAAACTTTTATAAGATTATGAAAAAAATAGAGAAGGTTATGGTTTATTTTCCTGAAGATCTTTCTAAGAAGTTAAAAGAGATTGCTGAGAAGAATACTAGATCTATTTCGGGGCAAGTAGTTCATTATGTAAAACAGGGAATTAAGATGGAAGATTAATTAAGATATTGTGATAACCCTATCAAATCTTGTCAATTTCTGTGCTTCTTTGTATATTATTTTTCCAAATCTTCTTACTGCCACTTTATGTTCCGGTGTTACTATTAATATTTTTCCTTTTTCTGTTATGAATTTTATTAGTTTTCCTTTGTAAAAATAACGGTTTGCCGATAATACTTCTACTTCTTCTGTATCTTTGCCTTTTTTTCCTAAAATAAATAATTCTTTTTTGTTTGTAAAGAAGGCTTCATATTTTCCTTTCTTGATTAATTTGTTTCTATTTTTTTCAAATAAAGGATCTAATAACCCTTTTAGTTTTATTTCTTGTAGAGTTTTAATTTCACTTTTTCCATTTTGTATTATTTTTACTACTTTTGTGTTAGGAAAAAAAGTTTGGAGCGGGTCATGAAGTACATCGCCGAATAATGCACCTGAATGAGCCCCCGTAGCATCGATGAAAGGTGCTTTCTTTGTTTTTGCATTATCAATTAAAAGCTTTGGTACTTTAAATTCTCCGTTCATCTTGACTCTTTTATTTACATTGATGAATATAACAAAAGCTGCTAAAAATATCATCGATGAGATTAGTGAAGCTGCTGCTAGGATATCCCCGTATTGCTTTCTTACCCACCACGGGGTTATGATTGCTAAGATAATTAAAATAAAAAAGATAATATTTTGATTTTTGAAGGAAGCCATTAATTGTATTTTTGCTTTATCTACCATCGCTCTTCCCTGACCTCTTGGGACGGTTCTTATCTTGGGAACATTTTCGTCTGCATGATTGGGGTAAGAAAGAACGTCTACTAACTTTTCTTTTGGCAACAATTCTGCTAGAGCTTGGCCTAGAATACTCTTTCCGGTTCCTGGTTGGCCGATTAATAAAACATTTCTTCTTTGCTCTGCTGCCTTTTTTATGATATTCTTGGCATTTTCCTGGCCAACTACTTGATCTATAATTCTTTCTGGAACTTTTATTTCTGATGTAGATTTAAAGTTGAGAAGATCTTTTGCCATAACTATATTCTTAGAGATATAGTTTAAAACTATTTCGTTTATGTATTAAGAACTAGATTACCTCTTCTTCTGCAATGACAATGTAATCGCCTATTGCTATTACAGATGAAAAAGGAACCATTAGAAGATTGTCTTTATTTTTTTCTAGTTCTAAGCCTTCACAATAACCTGTCGGATTTTTTAGAAGTATATGAATAATTTCACCTGTTTTCATTTCAAACTCTATGTCTGCGGCTTCACCAAACTTTTTACCTGTTTTAGATACTATAGTTTTTCCTAAAAGTTGCTTAGAATATTTTCTGTCGTCTTCTTTCATATTAAATCTGCTTAATTTGAACTTGTTTATAAATATTGTTGTTTTTATAAAGTATTAATTGAACCCTTAGTATTTAATTATTATTTGACCCTCAGACCATCATTTCTCTTGGAACTTGTGTATTTTGATTTACTTCTTATGGAAATCTTTTAATTTGCTTATTCTTTCGTTTATGGGCTTTAAACGCTTAATTTGACTTATTTTAGATATTTTTTAATAATTTTATTTTTATTTATCAGTAATTAATAATTCATAGAATTGGTTTATATGGTCTGTATTGTTGTTTTATTGATATTTTTTTATTTTTCTTATTATTTTTATATATAAGTTTTTCTATATTATATTATATATCTATATTATATCTATTATAAAATATATATTATATCTGATGTTACCATTATTTAGTTCTATTTGAAATGGTGGGGTTATTTATAGATTTTTTAAATTTTAATTCTTGCATAGGAAATGTAGGTGGGGGAGTATATATTTTTACATAACAATACTTATAAAAGGAATTTACTTCTAAAGATTATGAAAAAGGGGCTATCTAATTTCTTTGAAGAATATCTTACTAAAAACCCTCTTTTTGTTAATAAAAAGGCTTTACAAGGGAATTTTACTCCAGATAATATTTCACATAGAGATGAACAAATTAAACAATTGGCAAGTATTCTTGCACCTGCTTTGCGAATGGAAAAACCAAGTAATGTATTTTTGTATGGAAAAACTGGAACAGGAAAAACATGTGTTACTCAATACATAACTTCACAAATTTTTGACCTTAGCAAAAAAAAGAACTTGGATTTAAAGATTTGTTATCTCAATTGCAAACTAAAAAAAGTTGCAGATACAGAGTATAGATTAATGGCTGAACTTGCTAGAAATTTTGATGTTGAAGTTCCTGCTACAGGATTACCTACAGAAGAGGTTTACAAAATTTTTGTTAAGGCTATAGATAGTAATGAAAAAAAGCTTATTTTATTAATACTTGATGAAATAGACCAGCTCGTAAGTAGAGTAGGAGATGGTGTTTTATACAATCTTACAAGACTTAATTCTGAACTTAAGAATTGTGAATTAAGCGTAATTGGTATAAGTAACGATTTGCTTTTTACAGATGATTTAGACCCTAGAATAAAATCTAGTTTGAGTGAAGAAGAGCTTGTATTTCCCCCTTATAATGCAATTCAATTACAAGATATTTTGAGAGAAAGATCTGCTATAGCTTTTCGTGAAAATGTAATTGAATCAGGCGTTATTGAGAAATGTGCTGCTTATGCTGCAAGAGAACATGGAGATGCAAGAAGAGCTTTGGAACTTTTGAGAGTTTCTGGTGAACTTGCAGAAAGATCAAATAGTGAAATTATAAAAATTAAACATATAGATGAAGCAGAAGAAAAAATTGAGAAAGATACTGTGCTTGATGTTGTTAAGACTCAACCGAAACAAAGTCAAATTGCCCTATATTCTATTTTAAAAGTTTGCACCAATGAAAATCATATCTTTACAGGAGATGTTTATGATTATTATAAAGATATTTGTAGACAGGTTGGTGCAAAATCATTAACACAAAGAAGAATTAGTGATATTATAGCAGAGTTAGACATGTTTGGGATTATACATGCCCGTGTTGTTAGTAAAGGTAGATATGGTAGAACAAAAGAGATTACCTTAGGTATTCCGTTATCAACTCTTCCAAAATTAGAGGAAACATTGAAGGAGGGTCTTGGTCTTTAGTATGCTAAGCGCAAAAGATTATCAAAAAACTGTTTATGATTTTTTTTTATCTAAAGGTTTTTTAGTTAGTCCTAGTTTTCTTCAATGTATCTCTGAAGATTTTGATATTGATGAGTTTTATCTAAAACTGAAAAGATATACCCCTGTTCCATTTGTTCTTACGGATGAGCTTTTTTTAAAAATAAATGAAGAAAAAAAAGAGTTTACAGAAGAGAAAAAACAAGAAGTTGAAATAATTTCCTTTGATATTTCTAGAGAACCCAGGGTAGTTGTTGTCAAGAATTATACTGAAAAAAATAAGAAAAAAGAGGTCATGGATTTTGTAAATTATTACAGGGCAAGATATAATGCCATAAAAAACATTCTTATTAATAGACAAGAACTACAAAATGCGGTTTCAATAAATAGGATTCTTCAAAGAACAGAAAAAGATTTTGTGGCTTTAATAGGGATTGTGAAAGAGAAGAAAATAAGTAAAAATGGAAATATCATTCTTGTACTTGAAGATCTTACCGGAACCATATCTGTTGTGATTAATAAAAACAAACAGGAATTTTTTTCTTTGTCACAGGACATACTTCTAGATGAGATAATCGGAGTTTCTGGTGTAAATAGTGATAAAGTTGTGTTTGCAAATGAAATAATTCTTCCAGAGATACCTATAAATAATGAGCTTAAGAAATCTGATGTTGAGGAATATGTTGTTTTTACGTCTGATTTACATGTTGGCAGTAAAATGTTTTTTGAAACTAATTTTTTAAAATTCATTTCCTGGATTAATGGGGAATATGGGAGTGATGAGCATAAAACTTTAGCAAAGAAAGTTAAATACCTGTTCATAGGGGGGGATCTTGTTGAAGGTGTAGGAATCTATCCTGGGCAAGAAGGGGATCTTGTTATTAAAGATGTTTATGAACAATATTCTAAGCTTACAGACTACATTTCAAAAATAAGAAAAGATTTACCAATAATTGTAATAGGCGGGAATCATGATGCTCTTAGACTGAGTGAACCACAACCTCCGATTGATCCTAAAATGGCACCTTCTCTTTACGAGCTCAAAAATATAACTTTTGTTACTAATCCTTCTGTTGTAAATATTGGTTCTACTGAACTTTTTAGCGGCTTCAATGTTCTCCTTTATCATGGAGGAAGCTTTCCATATCTTTCTGAAAATGTGGATAGTATAAGGAGAAATGGAAGACTCAACAGACCAGATTTGATTATGAAATACTTATTACAAAGAAGACATCTTTCAGTTAGTCACACATCTACTTTGTATGTGCCTGGTGACGAAGACTTCTTGGTTATAGATAAGGTGCCAGATTTTTTTATTAGTGGGCATATTCACAAAACTATTTTGAATAGTTACAGGAATGTTACCCTTGCTGCTTGCGGCTGTTGGACTGGGCAAACCGATGATCAGGCTAGAAGAGGTATTGTTCCTGATCCAAACAGAATTATCCTTGTTAATCTGCAAACAAGAGAGCCAAAAATTTTGAACTTTGAGGAATAAATGAAAGAATACCACAAATCTTTACAACTTGAACTAAACAAAACGTATGATGTAGCTGTGAAAGCTAGAAGTAAATGCCTTGATCCTAGTCCCTATGTAGAAATTCCCGTAGCAAAAAATATGGCCGAAAGAGTAGAAGGTTTGATCAGTGTTGCAGCGCCAGAAATTAGAGGTTGTGGTGTGGTAGAACGTATTCAGGAACTTGAAAAAAAATATGGGAAGCTAAATTGGAGAGTTGCTTTGCAAGTTTCTGAGGAAGTAGCGCAAGAAACCTTTTGTAAGTTTACTGATAAGAAAAAAGCTATGGAAGTAGCAATACGTGTTGGAATAGCTTATGTTACTAATGGAGTTGTTTCTAGTCCTTTAGAAGGATTTACAGAGCTAAAGATTAAGAAACGAAGGGATGGAAAAGAATATTTTGCTTTGTATTTTTCTGGGCCCATTAGAAGTGCCGGCGGAACTGGTGCTAGTGTGTCTGTAATTATCGGAGATTATGTTCGAAAGAAAATGGGATACAGCGAGTATGATCCTACTGAGGAGGAAGTTAAGAGAATGAATACTGAGCTTTATGATTATCATGAAAAAGTAACTAACTTGCAATACCTGCCAAGTGAAGAAGAACTAGAATTTATGGTTAGGCACCTTACAGTGCAAATAGATGGAGATCCCAGCGAGAAATATGATGTTAGCAACTATAAGGATCTTGACAGGATAGAGACAAATAAAATAAGAAATGGACCTTGCCTTGTTTTGGGGGAGGGTTTATGCCAAAAAGCTCCAAAGTTATGGAAACAGATAGACAAATGGGGTAATGATTTTGATCTTGTACATTGGAGATTCTTGGAAGAATTTTTAAATTTACAGAAAAAAATTAAATCTAAAGGAGTTATTAAATCAGAAAATAAAGATAATCTGAAGATTAAACCCGATTTTACATTTATCAAGGATTTGGTTGCAGGCAGGCCTGTACTTACTCACCCTTTAAGGGTTGGTGGTTTTAGGTTACGTTATGGTAGGGCAAGAAATACTGGGTTAAGTTCTAATGCAATTCATCCTGCTACTATGTACGTTACTAATAACTTTATTGCAATTGGTACGCAAATCAAAATGGAGAGACCTGGAAAAGCTAGTGCACTCAGTATTTGCGATACTATTGAAGGACCTATTGTCAAACTGAAAAATCAAAGTGTTCTATTATTGAATAATGTAGAAGATGCAAAGCATTATGCTCCAGAAGTCGAAGAGATTATATTTTTGGGAGATATTCTGGTAAGCTATGGCGACTTTTTTAACAGAGCGCATCCTCTTGTTCCTTGCGGATATAATGAAGAATGGTGGCTCAGAGAACTAGAAGACAAAATTGAAAAAAAATTTGATAACGATATAGATAAACTTGCTTCTTCTATGGGGGTAGATAAATCAATATTAAAAAATATTTTTTTTGAACCTTCTAGTATTTCATTTGATAATTCTGTTAAGCTTTCTAGATTATTGGATATACCCCTTGCTCCAAGATTTACATACCATTGGGCGGATATAAATCATGAACAATTTTTAAGTTTACTTTCCTGGTTAAGCGAAAGAAGGATTGAAAATGAAAATATAGTTCTTCCTTTTATATATGATTTGAATTCAGCATTATCTGATGCAGATCCAAAACGCATACTTGAACTTTTAGGTGTTCCTCACCTTGTTGCAGGCAAGAATCATGTAATCATAAGTGGCGAAGATGCGCAAGCTTTTTCTTTTTCATTGAATGAATTTATTATACCTCTTGAGGATATCAAAGATGCAAAAAATGGACTTGATATAGTTAACAAGATATGCCCTGTTACCATAAGAGACAAATCCGGAACATTTATTGGAGCTAGAATGGGCAGACCTGAAAAAGCTAAAATAAGAAAGCTTACTGGTAGTCCACACTGTCTTTTTCCTATAGGGGAACAAGGAGGAAGGATGCGTTCTTTTCAAAGTGCAATTGAAAAAGGATATGTTAAAGGAGATTTTCCTCTTTACAAATGTTTGAATTGCAATATTGATTCTATATTTTCTATTTGTATAAAATGTAATTCAAAAACTGAGAAGTTTTATTCTTGTCAAGCATGTGCCAAAGATGTAACTACATGTACCCATAAAGAAGTAAGGAAGAATTACAAATACAGAGAAATTCCTATTAGAGACTATATGGATTATGCCCAGAATAATCTTAATCTAAAAGGATTACCGGATCTTATAAAGGGTGTTAGAGGATTAAGTAGTAAAGATCATATACCAGAAAATCTTATGAAAGGCATATTAAGAGCAGTAAATGAAGTTTATGTTAACAAAGATGGTACTGTGAGATATGATGCAACTGAACTTACAATTACACACTTTAGACCTTTTGAAATAGGCGTTACTATAGAAAAACTCAAGTCTCTTGGTTATTTAACAGATACCTACGGGAATCCATTGGAAGAGGATACACAGATAGTTGAACTCAAACCACAAGATGTAATTATTCCATCTTGTAAAGACTCTCTAGATGAAGGAGGAGATGATATACTTCTAAGGTCTAGCAAATTCATAGATGATTTGTTAAAACATATGTATGGAATGGATACTTTTTATAATGCTGATCAAAGACAAGACCTAGTGGGACATTTGGTTTTGTCTATAGCCCCACACATTTCTGCAGGAATTGTCTGTAGAATAGTTGGTTTTAGTAATACCCAGGGATTTTATGCTCATCCGATGCTTCATTGTGCAGTTAGAAGAGATGCGGATGGTGATGAAATTGCATTTACTTTACTTTTAGATGCTTTGCTTAACTTTTCTAGAGCATATTTACCTGCTCATAGGGGGGCTACACAAGATGCACCTTTAGTTCTTAGTTCTACACTTATACCTAGCGAGATTGATGATATGGCTTTCGATGTTGATATTGCACCTAAATACCCCTTAAAACTTTATGAAGCAGCATTAGAATATAAATTTCCATGGGAAGTTGAAGTTGAACAATTAAGACATAGGCTTGGTAAAGAGGATGAGCAATATGGTTGGAAGTTTACTCATGATACAAGTAATATTAATGATGGAGTTGTCTGTAGTGCATATAAATCTATACCAGATATGCAAAAAAAAGTTTTTGGGCAATTAGAGATAGCAGAAAAGATAAGGGCAGTTGATGAAGTTGATGTAGCAAGACTGGTAATTGACAGACATTTTATTAGAGACATAAGAGGGAACTTAAGGAAGTTTTCTACACAAGAATTTAGATGTGTTAGTTGTAATGAAAAATATAGAAGACCACCTTTAGCAGGCTATTGCTTAAAATGTAAAGGCAAACTTCTTTTTACTGTTTCTGAGGGAAGTGTTATTAAATACCTAGAACCAAGCATTAGCTTAGCTGAAAAATATGAACTACCAAAATATCTGAGACAAACACTTGAACTAACTAAGATGCGTATTGAAAGCGTTTTTGGCAAAGATCCTGAAAAACAAGAAGGACTTGGAAGATGGTTTGGATAAATTTATAGTAGGAAAAATAAAATAACCGGCAAGATTAAAGACCCCATCAAGTGACTTTTTCCTGTTTCTTTTAAATCTGGAAGCATTCCTAAAAATATTGCAGTAAATAACACTATTACGCCTATGAATCCTGAAATTATTAATACTGCAATTGTTAATCCTGCTATTATTGTTAAACTTAATATGTTATAGTTTATCATCGAAATATAAGTGCTAAACAATTTGGACATTTTCATCGCAATTATAGTCGATATACCCCCTACAACTAAGGCTATTGCTATAAATATTATCAAGTCGTTAATTGTAAAGGCTTCCATTATTTTTGATACAGCAACTATTGAACCGTTTCTTGCTTTGTCTAGAGCATAAATGGATACAAAGCTTATAATAAAGTCAATTGTGCTAATCCCTCCGACCATTATTAGAAAACTCTTTGAATCTTTTTCTTTAACTATAGAACTTCCTAATATCGCGCCTTGTGCACTTCCTAAACCGGGCAACATAGATACTATGCTTCCTGATATCAAACTAGTTAAAACCGATTTGAATATCTTTCTTTTTTTAATATTTATTTCTACTTTTTCCTGTTTTGGAATTTTCACTTTATTTTTTAGACCAAGAAGTAATGTGCTTATTCCAAATAAACCTGAAAATAATGGAAATAAAGGTTCTTTTATCTGTAAGTTTATTGTTGCTATGCCTAATATCCCAGAAAGTAAAAAAATTATCAATGCCCACAATCTATTTTTCTCTCTCAGTATAAGAAATGCCATTACTGCTATAATGATAAATGCGATATACTTTATAATCAAAGGATAACCCTTACTCAAGAAAGTTATTAGTGGCGGTATTGAAACTATTGCAAATATTAAACCGAAAAGGGAACCTGTTATTGTTAATATTATTGCTTCGTGACCTTTTCCGTCTAATAGCATTTTGTGTCCTGGCAATACATTCATTGCACTGCTATCTGCATCTGGTGCACCTAGATAAATTGAAGGAAGTGCGTCTATTATTGAATTAGAAACAGCTACAGCCACTATTAATGTGGCCAACCCTATTGGCGATAAGTAACTTAGTAATATGGGAGAAAGAGATATGAGAATTACGTTCACCGCATTTGGATGCAACCCCGGAACAAGTCCGCATATAATACCCAAAATAGTTCCCAAGACTATTATTACTAACAGTTCAAGCATTACACTATAGCTATTTTATTAGCTATTAATTCTTTTTTGTTTTGATATTCCTTTACCGTTCCTTCTATATCTGCTTTATATCCTTTACTTATGTTAAGTTTTTCCTCTTTAAAGACAATTACGCTTATTTTTCCACTGTCATCTTGTAGATCTAGGATGTACAATCCTGGTGTTTCTTTGACATTATTTATTTTACCTATTACCCTTATCTTTTCTTCCTCTTTCATATTTTCAATGTCACTTATATTTACCTTTTTTATGTCAGTATATTCAACTATTAATAACAAAATAAGTATACCCGTTAAAGAAACTGTTAAAGCTATTTTGAATAATGATGATTCATTCATACTATGATTATACACCCTGATTTTTGTGTATTTCGGTAAATTTTAAAACCTACGTTTTTTTGTTAAAGCATGAAAATTATTGGAATTCCTTTTGCTTCTGGGAGCTTAGGAAAAAATGAAGGATGTGAGAAAGCTCCAGAATTGGTTGTAAAAAGATTAAGGGACATTTCTGTAAATGAAGATGGTAATTCAATATCTTTTGATTTTTTAAAAGTAGATGTAGATAAAAACAACTTTGATTCTACACATAAAGAGATTCAACGAGTATCTGGGGATGTGTATATTGGCGGAGACCATTCTATTACTTACTCCAGTTTTAGTTCTTTGCCTGGAAAAAATAAAGGTATAATAATTTTGGACGCACACCCTGATTTAGAAGTTGGAACCAAGACACCAGATCATGAAAGCTACTTAAGAGTGCTTATAGAAGAAAGAAAAATTCCAAAAGAAAATATTTTGCTTGTCGGCATTAGAAGTGTAAGTAAAAATGAACTTGATTTTATCAAACAAAACAAAATTAAATGCATCTATATGAAATCCATATTTGAAAATGGAATCAGAGAAACAGCAGATGATATTACTGAACTTGCCATTAACTTTTCAGATATTTACTTGAGCATAGATATAGATGTTTTGGATCCTGCTTTTGCCCCTGGAACAGGATATTGCGAGCCTGGAGGCATGAATATTAGAGAATTATTGTTCTTGTTACAAAGAATTAAAAAAATGAGGAATTTGAAAAGGATAGACCTTGTTGAAATAAATCCTGATAAAGATTCCAATGGCATAACTCTAAGCTGCGGGGCTAAAATATTATCCACCTTTTTTTGAATTATATTTTTATAGTAGGTTGTTTTATTGAATATTAATGAAACTAGTTATATCTGTAAGAATATTTTTACTTTTTATTTTGCTAATCCTTACAGTTGGTTGTTCTTCACATAATATTGTTATTAATTCTGGCGGAAAAGAAGCATACATTAATGCTGAAGTGGCAGATACTAATGAAGAAAGAATTAATGGGTTGATGTATAGGAAAAACTTATGCGACAATTGCGGTATGCTTTTTGTTTTTGATGATTCTGATTACCGGTCTTTTTGGATGAAGAACACACTTATTCCTCTTGACATGATATTTATCGGTGAAAACTATGTAATCACTGATGTTAAAAGCGCTGTTCCTTGTTTAGAAGAAAAATGTGATACTTATTCTTCAACAAAAAAAGTAAAATATGTACTTGAGGTTAATGGTGGTTTTGTAAAGGAAAACAATATTAATGTTGGAGATGTAGTTGTTATAACATGAGATGCTTTTTAGCTATTCCATTAAGCGATGAATTGAAAAATCATTTGTTTTTAGTAGCGCAAGATATAAAAAAAGAGTTCAAAAAGCATAAAATAAAATCAAGTTTTGTACCCAAAAAAAACCTGCACATCACTCTTATGTTTTTAGGAGAACTTAATGAAAAAGAAGTTATACAAATGAAGGATGCTATTTCTAAAATAAGATTTAAACCTTTTAGATTTAAACTAAAACATCTTGGTGTTTTTCCTAACGAAAATCTTTCTAGAGTTTTATGGATTGGAATTGACCCTGTAAAAGATGTTATAGCTTTACAAAAAAAGATAGACACTGCTTTATTGGATATTGTTGGGTTGGCGAGAGATCACGAATTTGGAGCGCACATAACATTAGCTAGAACAAAACACTCTCCAAAAATCTCTGCAGTTATCAAAAATATTCAATTAGCAGAAATTGAACAAAGTGTCGATTCTATTGTGCTTTATAGGAGTGAGTTACATAAGGATGGCGCAAAGTATTTTTTAGTTGAGAAATTTAAAGTGAACAATGCTTAGGATTCATATTCTTTTTCCATAACCTCTTTTATTTTTCTAGCTTTGTTTTTTCCTATCTTTTCAACTTCTTGCAATTCCTTTTCATTAGTACACGCTATGTTCTTTATGGATTTGAATTTTTTTAATAATGACTTTGCTAAGGTTGGCCCTACACCTGGTAAAGATTCTACTATATATTCTTGCAGCTCTTTTGTACTGATTGGTTTTTTTGACTTTAATAAACTTACATCTCTTTTTTTGTTTTCTAATCTTTTAGCAATTGTTTCTAGATATGCTGCTGTGTCTTTTTCACTCTTTGTATAAATTATTGGAACTTGCAGGTCTATTGCAATTGCTGAAAGCATGCCTCTTATAGAGTTAGGGTGAAAATTTCTTACCTGGTAGATATTTTCTTCTCCCTCTATTATTAGTATTGGAATGTTGAAATTTTCTTTTAATGATATTAGCTGGGTTATAATCCTCTTGTCTATTATAGAATTTAGAAAATCACTTATTGTTTTTCTTTCGATACCTACTAGAACTTCTCTACCCTCTAACATTTTTGACTGGATTATGAAATCTGCTGAAATAAGACTTTTTATGTTTACTTTAATATGCTTTTTTGATAACTCTAAAATAATTCTCTTTTCTCTGTAATCTGCTATTATTTCCATATTAATTTATAATCTTTTTATAATATAAATTTTTATATATTTACCTTTATTATGATTTTTATGAAAACAAGAAATGCTGTTGCTTCTTTATTGACTTTAGTATCTATGGGATTAAGTGATGTTGGGGCTGTTGAACTTAAAGATTCTACTAGTGTTACTCCCGATACATTAAAGGTTTGCGTTTCAGATAATCCTGTCTTGGGCCCAGGTATATATTTAGATCTTCCTGATTCGAGGTATACTGGCAAAAGACTTGGAAATCATTTTGATCCACCTTTTTTAGTTTCTGATAATTCTATCGTAGGTTGGCACATCCAAACTAAGAGCGTAGAGGGATCTATCATTCTCGTTACTCAACTTTTTGGTCCTGGTATTTTTGTAGGCAATCCGCATTTTGCTTCTACTCCCCTTTTTGAGCATTTAGATAGTTTGATGACTACTCGTTTTGTTGGTTATGATAAAACTGATTTACAGAAATATTTAGATGGGTATGTGGGGAATATGAACCATTAATCTATTGATAATTCTCTAGAGTATTACTTGACTGCATTTGTTTTAAAATGAATTTCATTGATTTTTCTTTTCTTTTAGCTGACCAGTAATATCCTTGTTCTCTTGTATCTTTTGTCATTAATTGGATTATTCTTCCAGAAGCTATTCTACCAACTCTACCTGCTCTTTGTATCGCTCTTATTTCTGATGGCACGCAATCGTAAAATATCGCTAAATTTGCTCCTGAAATATCTAAACCTTCTTCTCCAATTGAAGTACAGATAAGTGTATTGTAATCTCCTTCCTCAAATGTTTTTATTGTACTTATCTGCTCTTTTTGTGACAACCCCGATTTTTGTCCTATTAATTTTAATGGCTTTATTTTTGGCTCTTGGCCTAGAAATGTTATTATCTCATCTATTGTATCTCTGTAATTTGCAAATACTATTGTTTTTGTTTTTTCTGGTTCTTTCTTAAGTGCTCCTATTAGTGCTAATAACTTTGGATGTTTTATTCCTTTTTTTATTAAATCTGTATTTTTTTCCATGACATTTTTTATTTCTTTATTATTAACTAATGCCTTTGCAGCCTTGGAATTTTCACTTTTTAATTTTTCCCAGTACTTTTGTATTGCTTCTAATCCTTGTGTTTCAAGAAGTTCTAGAAGATAATCTATCTTAAGTAAATACGATGTTAAAGATACACCATAAAAGGCTATCTGGTTTTTATTTTCTATTTCTTTTCTCAACTGATATTGCAATTTTAATATATCTGTTTTGTTAATTACATTTGCTGGTTTATAGAATCCCAGTTTTTCAAGATCTTTTAATCTTAACTTGTAAATATTTTTTATTACCTTATGAATTTCTTTCATTTCTTTTGGTAATTCTACTTCTACCCAGGTTATATCTTTTTTTTGTACATATTGTGCTACTTCTTTATGTTGTTCTTCTCTTATTTCTACTCTTTCTATGAAAAGATTTTTACAGACATCATTTATTTTTTCTCTTGTACCCCCTGGTGAAGCTGTTAAGGCAATTATTCTTTGATTATTCGCTTGTTGATTGTAAAAGAATGCAACTCTCGTATTAGCGTAGTTTTCTTTTGACCTGTGCGCTTCATCAATAACTAAAAGTGAAACATCTTCTAGACTTATTCTCCCATTCTCCAAATCTTTTTGTATTGTTTGAGGTGTTGCAATTATTATCTTGCTTTTTTTGAATATTTCAATTCTATTTTTTGGAGAAATTATCCCAGTTAACATTTGAATGTATTCTTCTTCTAGGTTGGTGTTTGCTTGAAACTCCTTTTTTATTTGTGATGCCAATGGTTTTGTTGGTGTAAGAAACAGGATTTGTGTATTCTTATAATCGTTTAATCTTTTCATTGCTAGTAAAATTGCTGTTTTTGTTTTTCCTAATCCTGTTGGGAGAATTATTAATGTATTGTGGTTTAATGCTGTTTTTACTATGTTTTCCTGATATTCTCTCGGAGTATAATCTTTGATTTCAAACATAATCATAAAGGTTTAAAAGTATATTTAAACTATGTTATACTATGATAACTAAGATTTTAGGAATTATAGACCTTTTGGCAGCTTCTTTTCTCCTATTAGCTGGTTTTGATGTTATTTTCACAAGTTCTTTCATATTAATAACTGCTTTATTGTTAGTAAAGAGTTTAATATTCTTAACAAACTGGACTAGTTGGATTGATCTGGTTATTGTGATTTTTATGATTTTAATTTTATTTAATTTTTACACTTTTATCAATTTATTTTTTGCATTATGGTTACTCCAAAAAGGAGTTCTTTCCCTTTTTTAAAAATGCTCTGAGAACATTTTTTTACCGTACTCTATATATTTAAAGTAAGCAATTGCAAGTATTAATGCGACCACTAAGGCAAGAAGCAGTGCGAATTTTATTGATAAGATTCCTACTAATATTAAGAATAAAATTGCCAAAACTGCTGTGAAGACATATGTTGTTCTTGAATGCATTGCTATGTAATTTCCTGGAAGAGTTGAAAGAGGTATTAAATTTCCTATTATTATCCATGTATTTACTATTACTCCCGTTTCTGAGTTCAGCAACATGAAAAAAACTAAAGTTATTGTACTAAAAATAATCCCGGCTATTGTTATTCTTGAGGCTTCATGATCTCTTACGTACTTGTATTTTCTATCAATTCTTTCTGAGTCTAATGAAAAATTAGAAATTGCTGTAAAATATTGCAAGCCTGAAGATACTAAAGTTACAAAAATTGCTATTATCTGCCCTAGATAAGTTGGTAATGGGATATGAAATGCTTTTAGTGATATCTTTTTTTCTAACTCTTGGATTCTCCACAAACCAAAAGTTAATGATATCCTGTAATATTTTGCTGCTAATTTGTAGCCTAAAATAAGCATCTGCGCAGAGACTGTTACAATTAGGAACGTCCTTATTAGATTCAATGTCCATGATGCTGTTGTTGTGATTTCTTTTCTATCGTTATATGCAAAAATTAATGTTAAGAGAATTATTAGAATTAAACTATCCTTGATTTCCTTTGATAATTTTAATGATACCTTCTTCATGCCCAGCGCCAACTATTGCAAATATTGTCTTAGTTGGATTATTAGTCATTAGGCTATATAAGTTTTTTGCCATCACATGATTTCTTTCTTCTATTAAGACATTGTAAACATTAGGGTAGGAGTTCTTTACTATTTGAACCATTTTTTCTATTGTTTCTTTAGGAGGTATTTTTCTTAAATCAAAAGGTTCTATCTGTGGTTTTCTGGTTATTAGCCCTTTTATTATTTCTTTAACAAATCTTAATTTTTCTCTCCATGTTACACTTTTTGATAATTTTTTTAGTGTAATTGATATATCCTGGTCTATTAGGGCTATAGCCAACTTGTGTTTTTTTGCTAATTTTATTGCTGTTTTCATTTCGCTTCCAGGGGTTACTCCCACAAGCTTTCCTAGCTTTTTTTCAATATAAGCCCCTATTAAGTTCATTAAGAAACCCTTTATGCCTAGATATCTTATATCTTTTATACTCAGCTTTTTTTCCTGGAATAAGGCATAAACTCTCTTTTGGTCTAGTTCTATTGCCACTATCTCTGGCTTTTTTGCTTCTATAAACTCCTTTACTTTGTCTATTGACTCTTGGGCTATGTGTGATGTTCCAAGTAGATATATATTTCTGTAAGATAGCATATCATAAGAGAAATCTTTAAATATATAAACTGAGTGTAGAAAGTTATGTTAAGAACAAAAAGAGTCACAGAAGTTTATGATATGAAGGTTTTTACCGATGATGGAAACTATTTTGGTGATATTGAAGAAACTATTTTAGGTTCTAACAAAGTTTTTGGATGGAAAGTAAGGGCAACTAAGGGGTCTTATCTAAGCAAGGTTTTAGGTGGTGCTAAAGGGGTTATTGTTCCACACCAGATGATAAGGTCTTTTGGTGATGTTGTTCTAATTAGTAAAGATGCTATTCCACAGCAAGAACAGAGTGAAGAAGAAGAGTAAAATTTATATAGTTCTGAAATCAAAAGATTTTTATGGCTTCATCTTTGCAGAATGCTGTTCAATTTTTTCAAGAATTTGGTTTATTTGATGTAGTTTTGCCATTTCTTTTGGTTTTTTCTCTTGTTTTTGCAGTGCTTGAGAAAACTATGATTCTAGGGAAAGAAACCCATGGTGGGAGAGATATTCCAAATAAAAATTTGAATGCCTCGATGGCTTTTGTTATAGCTATGTTGGTTATTGCAAGCACTAGAATTGTAGGCATAATCAATACCGCTTTACCAAATATAATGCTTTTATTGGTTGTTTCATTAATGTTCCTTTTGCTTATTGGGATATTTGTTGGAACTGGAGAACTTAATTTTTCAAAAGAGCATACAAAGGCAAATACTTTTATCTTATTTGTCATGTTTTTTGGTGTTGTTTTGGTTTTTTTAGATGCTATTCCAACTGATTCTGGTAAAAGCTGGTTGGATTTTGTTTGGGATTTTATTTTAAATCAATGGAGTGGAGCTGTGTTTTCATCCATTGTCATACTACTGGTGATTATAGGAGCAATACTTTATGTAACAAATACTCCTAAACCTTCTGGCGGAGAAAATAGAAAAGGAGCTGATTAATTATGGTTTCACAAATACAAGATGTTTTTGCACAATTGCAGAATATTGGGCTTTATGATTTTATATTACCTTTTTTATTGGTTTTTACTATTGTTTTTGCTATTCTGGAGAAAACTTATATTTTTGGAAAAACTAGCGGTCCAAATGGAGAATCTAAAAGGAATATAAATGCTGTTGTTGCCCTTGTTTTAGGACTGATAATTGTTAATCAATTTGAAATCATTCAAAGCTTGAATAACTTTTTACCTAAGATATCTTTTTTCATAATTGTATCTTTAATGATACTAATTTTATTTGGGTTGTTTGGTGCTAATGTAGAGAGAGGATTGAGTGGATTTTTATTGACTGGTGCTGCAATTATATCTCTTGTTGCTACTTATTGGGCTTTGGGGCCTAGCTTGGACTTTAGAGTTCCTTATTGGGTGCAAGACAATGCCTCAACCATTCTTGTTTTGTTAATAATTTTAATAATAATATTTGCTGTTGTAAGTGGTGGAGGCAATAGGCAACAAAATACATTTGATACTTGGCATAATAACTTGGAAAAACTTTGGGGTAGAGGTCCTTCTCACTAAATGGCAACTGTTTTAGATATTAGCTTATTGAAACTTATTGCACCTATTTTTTCATTTATTTTTGTTTTTACTCTTGTCTATGCAGTTATGGACAAGTTTAAACTAGTTGGGGATAATAAGGGAATTCATGCAGCAATTGCCTTCTCAATAGCAATGGTATTCATGTTTGCAGGAGATGCTATCAAATTTGTTAATTTCATAACCCCCTGGTTTATCATTATGCTTATTGTAGGAATGTTTATAATTACATTTTTTGTGTTCTTTGGCGTTTCTACAAAAACAATAGGAGAGCAGGTTATGACTGATCCAAGGGTTGTTTGGACAATCATCATAATTAGCATTATTATATTATTTGTTTCTATAGGCCAGGTATTTGGTTCTGATTTGCCTGGGCAGTTTGATGAAAATGGTCAAAGAATTTCAGTAGAGAATGATAGTGGAACTGCAACATCTGAAGGGTTACAGGCAATTGTACATCCTAGGGTCTTGGGCGCATTATTCTTATTAGTTATTGCTGCCTTTGCTATAAGGCTTATATCTGAAAATGTAGTGCCCATAAAATAAACTATTTTTTTAATTTATTAGTTATTCTTTCTAATTCTTTTATGTTTGTGACTAAAGGATCCAGTATTTTTTCAAATACTTTTTCCAAGGCTTTCATTTCAGTGCTAATATTCAGTATATTTTCATTATATTCAGAAACTTTTCCTAGAACTGCTTTTTGTAAATTATTGAAACGATCTTGTGTTCTAATTAGTTCTTGTTTTATAGAAACCATTTCTCTATCTGTACGCTCTTTCCAGAGCTCAAAATTCCCGGCCCTAGCCATGAATTCTTGCCATCTCTCTTCTATAATTGATTCTGCTATTTCTTGGATTTCTTCTGATGAAGAAGATTGTTGGTAATACTGAGGATTATAATTTCTTTCTACTACTGGGAATTGTGGACTTTCTTCCCAGGGAGAAGGAGCTTCTTCTATTAATTCTTGCTCAGCACTTTGTGGTTTTTCTTTTGTTTGCTGAGGTGCATTTGTTGTAAACTGATCTAGTGTATCCAGTATATTCTGCTGTTTTTTTGGACTCTCATCAACTGGTTCTTGATTATCCATCTGACTGTAAGGATCTTTTTTTTGTTCTGGTATTTTTATCACCCCTATTTTCTAAAGCTTTTTGTAATTGAGAATCTGTTACGAATTTTAGAGGATTCCAAAATTCTACATATTTCTCCAAAACCTTTAACTGCTCTTTTTTTGCGAAGAATCTTAGTTCTTCGGCTATTTTTGCCATTGAATTTTTTATTTCAAACATCTCGGATTTTAAATCTCTTACATCCTGATTTACTTCTTTTATCTCTTGGTGAAGCTTTTTGTATTCTGCAATCATATTCTGATTTACTATTAAAACTCTATCTCTAAGGTTATCGTATCTTGCTTCCAAAAGCCTCACTCTTTCAGATGGATCAATTTGAAATTGCTCTTGCATTGTTATTAATACATTACCCTGGCTTAAAAACATTTTGCTTTTCATAACTTTTTTATATAGCCTTAATTTGGATATATGTATGCTTTTTGATAAGAAAATTAAACCTGGAGATTATATCATTGAAAAAGAAGGTGCAAATACTATTCTTAAAATAAATTTTGATGGTTATCCTTCTGTGCCTAGTGTGGAAGATAGCGACTCTACTATGGCAAAAGTTGTAGACATTCTTGTGGAGTCTCCAGGTGTTAATACAATAATGTTTGCTCAAAGAAGAAATTATGTTTACAGCTATGAACAGACTAACATCTTAAATGAAATTGCAGGGCTTTATAATTATTTAACAAAGCAAAAAAAAATCTTGTCTTTGAGCTTCTTTGAGCAAACAGAGGCTTTTCAGTTTTATTCTTCTGAATGGAGAGAAACTTTGAACTCTATTGTTTATAGCTTATTAAAGAGCGATCCTGCTGGAGCATATGTTGAACTTAAAAGAATTGCAAGGGATGAGCGTATAAAGATAAAAAAAACAGAATCTTTAGAAGAGGTACATGCGAGATCTGCCTACATTGAAACCCTTAATTATCTTATCAAGTTGTTGGATGGAACTACATTGATTTCTAGCATTAAAAATTCTCTTGCCGGGCATGTAGTTGGAAGTAGAGGCATTTATCGAACTATTTTCAAACCGGAAGTAGGACCTGATTTTGTTTTTACTAGATTAATGGCTGATATTCCTTTGCACGCAGAGGAAATTGATGCTTATAGTTTAGATGCCGGGACAGATGTAACTATTTATAGAATTCCGAATGACATTAAGTATTATTACCATCTAAGTCCTCCTGAGTTTAAGATTTCTGAGGAAAAATATGTTTTGTTAGATTTAGCAAGAAATTCTATGCTTGAATATAAACCTAAAAAGGAAGAATTTACTGATCCAGAAAAAATGAGAAGAACCTTTTTTAACATTGGTAGAGATATGCTGGGGGAATTAGCCGAAAATAGAGGTTATGACTTAAGTTATGCTGAAATTGAGGAACTTGCACATATTCTCGTGAGGTATACTGTTGGATTTGGATTTGTTGAACTTTTGCTTAAAGACAAAAATATTCAAGATATTAATGTAAATGGTCCAATAGGAGAAACACCGCTTTTTATTGTTCATGCAAACTATGATGAGTGTACTACTAACATTATTCCTGCAAGAGAAGACGGGGAAAGTTGGGCTACAAAGTTTAGAATAATTAGTGGAAGACCTTTGGATGAGGCTAATCCTGTTTTAGATACTGAACTTGTTTTGCCTTATGCTAGAGTAAGAGTTGCTGCAATGGGCAGGCCATTAAACCCTACTGGATTGGCTTTTGCTTTTAGAAGGCATAGAGATAACCCTTGGACATATCCTTTGTTTATTTCAAATAGAATGATGGGGCCTTATGCAGCAGGGCTTTTAAATTTCTTAGTTGATGGCGGGAGATCGATGTTATTTGCAGGTACAAGAGGATCCGGAAAGACTTCTTTATTGGGAAGTACATTAGTGGAGTTGATGAGGAAACATAGGATAATTACTGTTGAAGATACGCAAGAGATTCCTGTTGATTATTTGAGAAAAATTGGATATAATATCCAATCGATGAAAGTTAGGAGTGCTTTGACTAAAGGTGGAAGTGAGGTCGGAGCTGACGAAGGAATAAGAACTAGTTTAAGATTTGGTGATAGTAGTTTGATTGTGGGTGAAATAAGATCTATTGAGTCAAAAGCTTTGTATGAAGCAATGAGAGTCGGAGCTTTAGCTAATTTGGTAGCGGGGACGATTCATGGAGCTAGCCCATATGCTGTATATGACAGAGTTGTAAATGATTTAGAAGTACCAAAAACAAGTTTTAAAGCAACAGATATAATTGTAATTAGCAATCCTGTCAAGACAAGCGGAGGATTGCATAAACAAAGAAGGGTTTTGCAAATTACTGAAGTTAGAAAACATTGGACTGATGATCCCGTAAAAGAAAATGGATTTGTCGACTTGATGAAATATGATGTTAAAGATGATCTTCTAAAACCAACAGAAGCTTTGCTTCATGGAGACAGTGATGTTTTAAAATCAATCGCTTCTCAAGTCAAAGAATTTGTTGGGAACTGGGATGCTGTTTTGGAAAATATACAATTGAGAGCTAACATCAAAAGAACTCTAGTTGAAACAGCTAATAAAATGGGAAACTATCAACTATTAGAAGCTGATTTTGTTGTTAAAAGTAATGATGCTTTTCATCAACTCATGGATGATGTGAGAGAAGAAAATGGAAGTTTAGATAGTAAACGCATCTTCTTTGAATGGAATGAATGGTTAAAAAAAGAGGTTAAGAATTTTAAGACATGAATGAAGAGGAGATTATAGCCAAGTATCAGAAGAAATTAAAGAGTAATATCTCTATGGAAGATGTAGAAGGATATAGTCCTACTACTTTTTCGAGAGAATATCAGCGTTTCAGAAAAGACTCACTCAGTACTGGAAGGAATTTATACGAAAATGCGTGCAATAATCTTGAGGATGTTTTAAGAATTAAAGTAAAAGATAAAGATTATGATAAGCTCAAAGAGAGTATTGATATAATCCATTTAGATATCACTCCTGAAGGAGCAGCAAGTTTCGCAAGCTTCGTTTCTCTATTTGTTATCTTTATTGGCTTGTTTTTAAGTGGTTTTATTTGGGTTATTACAGGAGAATTTAGCTTTACTATTTTGATATTATTCTTGTTTTTCTTTTTTGTTGGAGCTTTGTTATTGAAACCTTTGACCTCTATTCCTAACTATATTGCTAATAAATGGAGATTAAGAGCAGGTAATCAAATGGTTCTCTGCATTCTTTACGTTGTTATGTATATGAGGCATACTTCAAACTTAGAACATGCTTTAAAATTTGCAGCAGATCATGTTGGTAATCCCTTATCTTTAGATTTAAGAAAAATATTTTGGGATGTTGAAACTGGAAAGTATTCGACTATTAAAGAAAGTCTTGATTCTTATCTTGTTAAATGGAGAGATTACAATCTTGAATTTGTCGAGGCTTTTCATTTAATTGAAGGAAGCTTATTAGAAGAGAGTGAAGATAGAAGAATAAGTTTATTGGAAAAATCTTTGGAAGTTATACTTGATGGAATGTATGAAAGAATGCTGCATTACGCACATGAATTGCAGAATCCCATAACAATATTAAATATGCTTGGTGTTGTTTTGCCTGTTTTAGGTTTAGTTATATTACCTTTGATAGGTAGCTTGGTTCAAGGAAGCGGAGCCATGAAAGCGTTTGTTTTGTTTTTACTTTATAACTTATTTTTACCGACTTTTTTGTATCTATTCGGAACAAGTGTATTAGCAAAGAGACCTACTGGGTATAGTGAAGCGGACATTATTAAGAAGAATCCCAAACTTAGAAAATATTCTTATATAATCCTTCCAATAGGAAACAGAGAAATTTTATTTCATCCTTTTTGGGTAGGCTTTTTTGTTTTTTTAGTTGTTGGCTTTATTGGGTTAATACCTTTGCTTATGATGTTAAGCGGAATTGATTTTTCTTTTTTAGGAATGAATGTTGTGAACATGACTTCTGTTGACGGTAAAAATTGCAGCTTTGGTGAAAATTGTTTTGGCCCTTTTGGTCCTGGTTCTGTCTTGTTTGGTTTGTTCTTTCCTTTGGGGCTAGCTTTAGGCATTGGAACTTATTATAGGCTAAGAAGCAAAAATCTCATTGCATTAAGAAATAATATCAAGAATTTAGAAAAAGAATTTTCTGGTGGCTTGTTTCAACTAGGAAACAGAGTTGGAGATGGAGTGCCTGTTGAAGTAGCTTTTAATGATGTTGCCCAGAATATGGAGGGAACTCCTACAGGAGATTTTTTTAGAACTGTCAGCTACAACCTTCAGAGATTAGGTATGAGTGTCAAAAGTGCTTTATTTGGAAGCAATGGAGCTATTAGGATGTTTCCTAGTAGCCTAATTGAAACAAGCATGAAAGTTTTATTGGAAAGCAGTAAAAAGGGAACTGCAATTGTTGCTAAATCTTTGATTAGTATATCTACTTATGTTAACAGAATTCATCAAGTAAATGAAAGATTAAATGATTTATTGAGTGATACATTGTCTAGTATGAAAAGTCAAATTAGTTTTTTAAGCCCAATTATTTCTGGAATTGTTGTTGGAATAAGTACTATGATTGTTACTATTATTGTGAAACTTGTTGTCGAACTTAATGTGCAATCTGGTGGAGCAGATTCTGTTGTTCCTGGAAATTTGGCTGCTATTGCTGGTATATTCAGCATATCAAATATAATTCCTAGTTACTACATGCAGCTTATTATTGGGTTATATCTAGTTGAAATTGTAATAATATTGACTTTATTATCTACTCGAATTGAGCATGGTCTTGATTCTTTACAAGAACAATATAACTTAAGCAGCAACTTGTTTTCATCTTCTATATTGTACTTCATTTTGGCAGTTATTGTTACAGTGATATTTACTTTCTTAGTATCTTCAATTGTACCTACGTCTTCTGCATCGTTTAATTAACTTTTTTTATTCTAAATATAATATTTTTTCCTAAGAAGTTTGAACTCATAATTTTAAAATTATTTTTTTTAATTATTTTTTTTAATTCAAAATAGCCTATGAAATTGTAATACCTTTGCAAAATTTCATCTTTCTTTTTCCAAGGAATATATGTTTCCTGTTTCTTTAATATAAACTTTAACTGTAATTTATTCCATACTGTTATAAATGCTTCTCCATTTGGTTTTAAAACTCTGTTTATTTCTTTTATTGCTTTTTCTGGATTTTTTAAATGGTGTAATGTTGCTATTGCTAAAATGTAGTTAAATGTGTTGTTTTTGAATTTTGTATTTGTTATTTCTGCATGTTTTAAAATTACTTTGAAATTATGTTTTTTTGAGAATTTTTTTGCTTCTTTTAGCATTTCTTTTGAGAAATCAAGACCGTAACATTTTAAATTTTTGAAAGGCAATAGATTTCTGCAATTTCCACAACCCAAATCCAAGATTTTTCCTCTTTTCCAATTTAAATCTTTTAACTCTCCTATTGGCTTATTTCTAAAATTATTCCATGATTGCGCAATTTTATCCCATACTTTTTGCTGGTTCATTTTTTTACAAATATTTTTAAACTTTATATACCTTTTATTTTTATGAGAATAGAAAAGAGGATTTGGCCTGAGGCTTTTCAGAAAATTTTAGATGGAATAAAGAATGTTGAACTTAGATTGGCGGATTTTGAGTGCAATCCTGGAGATATTTTGGTGTTAAGGGAGTATGATCCTAAAACTAAAGAGTATACTGGAAGAGTCATTGAAAAGGAAGTAAAATATGTAATGAGAACGAAAGAACAACCTTATTGGTCAAAAGAAGAAGTTGAAAAATATGGATTCCAAATTATGTCATTTAAGTAAACTATTTAAAACAAAAATTAAATAAATCATGGAACATATTGCAATAATGAGAAAGTCTTGGGATTTGACTCAAAAAATTTTGACAGGACAAAAGAAAATTGAATCAAGATGGTATAAAGTAAAATATGCTCCCTGGAATAGAATTAAATCTGGTGATGTTGTTTATTTTAAAGATTCTGGTGAGCCTGTTACTATAAAAACGGAAGTTGATAAAGTTATTCAGTTTTCTGATTTAAATCCAGAAAAAGTTAGAGAGATTTTGTATCAATATGGCCAAGCTGATGGTCTAGGTATCGATACAATACCCGAATTTTTTGAAATGTTCAAAGATAAGAAATATTGCATGTTAATTTTTTTGAAAAACCCACAAAAAATAATTCCATTTGAAATTGATAAATCTGGATTTGGCGCAATGTCCGCATGGATCTCTATTGATGATATAAACAGGATAAAGGTGAACTCCTAAATTTCAAAACTCTTTCCCACTTCTTTTGATTTTACTTAGTACAGCATATCTTAGGCAAACTATTTAAAATAAAGATTATTAGAAAAAATATGAAAAAAGGGGCAATGTCATTAATTCTAGTTATGATTCTTTTACTCGTACTTGTTATATTACTATTGTTAATCTTTATGGGTGGTTTGAAAAATGTTTTTCAATAAAAAAGGAGAAACTTATAATACTGTTTTAGGTTTGGTAGCTCTTGCTCTTGTTGCTGTTCTGTTCTTAGGGATATTTACTCCTCTTTTTGGAGATTTAGCTAATAAGACAGATGATAGTACTTGTGAATCTTGGGTTCGCTTACAAGCTAAGGCTAAATTTGGAGGGATAAGGTCTATTTCCAGCAACAATCCCTGTGTTACTAATATTGATACATTAAAAAATAAAGAGAGTTCTGAAGTTTATGCTGACTTTGCGAAAAAAGCTTATCATTGCTCTTCTAAATATGGGGGTGGTAATGCGGATTTTCTAAGTGACTGGGTTGCTGTAAATCCTTTTTATGAAGGAACTTATTGTTTTGTCTGTTCTGAGACCACTATAGGTGAAGATGTTAAACTTAAAGAATTTGACTTAAATACATTTGAACTTTATCTTTCTCAAAATAATGTTCCAGGACAAATTATTGGCGAAAAAAAGACTTATACAGATTATCTTACAGAAGCAAAGAACTCTAAAATTGATTTTGGAGATGGTAAAATACCCTTAAAACAAGGTTCTAAGATTTACACCATCTTTACTGTGCTAAAGACTAATGTCGCACCTTCTCTTACTGAACAAGTTGTTGATGGATTTTCTAGTGTATTTGAAAAAACTTTAACATCCACTACTTTGGCAGCTGTTGCCACTAGATCTATTCAAGGTACTGTATCTGGGGCAATCTTTGGTTTTGTTTATTCAAGCACTGAAGCAAGTTTTGGTAAGAATTATGCTTATCCTGGTTTAGTTATTGCAAACACAGATGATGTGACTAAATTGGGATGTTCACAAATTCATTTTAAACCCAATAAAGGAATAATTGAAGGTATAAAAAGTGCATAAAAATGGAAGTTTTGAATGGGGGGAAATTGCAAAGTTTATCTTGCTACTACTAGCGATTGTTATCGTTTTTTTGTTTATATCTCTATTTAAGGGAGGACTTGGCAAGGTTCTTGTTTCTATAAGGAACCTTTTAGGATTGTAAAAATGAATAAAAAAGGTGAAAATTTACTTCATTATGTTGTACCCATAATCTTGATTCTTTTAGTTCTTGTCTTGATTATAACTTTCTCTTTTTCTACTACTAATTTTGGAAAGTCTGTTCTTAAGATGCTCGGACTGAGCGATGATAACTCTCTTGCTCAGAAAAATGAAGAAGCACAGAACAGTTTTAAAGAATTTACTAAAAATTTAAAACAATGTTCACAATACAAAGAGGATAATTGTTTTTGTAATGCTCCTTTAGCTGGGTTTTCCGATATCCATGCAGTTAAGGCATCACAAAAAGGCGTAAAAATAGAAACTGTGAAAGATAGTAGCGAAGTTACACTAGCTGAAGAAAGTATTCAGCATACATCTTGTTATGTCTCTAATGTAGGATTTTCTGTTAAAGACTCTTTGGTTATATACTTTGATGAAGAAAGTGCTTATACTCTTGTTAATGGATTTATTGAAGATAATAAGGTAAGGCTTTTAGCAACTAACAATATTTATAAAAAACAGGGTAACTTATGCTTTATTACTAGTGATTTTGTTGAAAAGCCAAAGAAGTGTGAGAAATAGAAAGGTTTAATAATAAATAATTGTTTATAAAAAATAAAAAAGAGGTAAAATGTTATTTCCAAAAGACAAGAAAGGCGCAGAGTTATCAATGAATGTTATTGTTATTGTAATCATTCTTGTCATTGTTCTTGTTGTTATGGTATCATTTTTTTATGGTGGGTTTGGTCCATTAACTGATAGAATAAGACAGGTTGGACCAGACACTAAGGATGTTGCTGTAGCGGATTGTAAATCTAAATGCCAACTTGCTCAGGGTGCAGAAGGAGATAATGCAAAAGAAAAATCATCTTACTGCAGGAAGCTTGTAAATGTAGATAGTGATGCAGATGGAACAGCGGATCAGAAACATAGATGTTGGAGTAATGAAATAGGGGAGCAATGCCCAGGAGTTACGTCTATTTGTGAGAGGAAATACCCTGATGCTTTTGATACTATTGAGTAATTTCTTTTTATTACTATGAAAAAAGCAGAATTAAGTATGACTGTAATTGTTACTACAATTTTACTACTAATTGTTTTGGTCGTTCTAAGTATTGTTTTTCAGGAGCAGATTTTGAGTATGGTTGATAGTTTGAAGAGTCTTACAAGTGGCATTACTGATACCGCTAGCGATGTTAATGTAAAGGATTTGGTAAATAGGTGATTTTATGAAGAAGAGGGCTGAAGAAAGTTCAAGCAGTGCCGGTTTGACTGTGGCTGGTTTGGTTATTTTTGCTATTGTTTTAGTTCTTATTACACCTGCTATTTCTAGGGCATGGTCTTTGCTTTTTGCTGAAGATGAGGATACAAGTCAGTCTACAAGAGAGTTTTATACCCAATTAGTTGACACTATAACTCAGTTGAAAGAAGGGAGTAAAACAGAACTCTTATTTTCATTGAATAATGATTTTGTGCTAGTGGGGTTTCGAAAAGATCAAGACTCTTTTTCAGGAAGTTGTCAAGATATTTCTTTGGATGTTAAAAAACAGCTTCAGTGTAATGGAAAGGGGTGTATTTGTCTTTGCGAGAAAAGTACATTTACTAAAGAAATTTGCGGCTCTGAAGGAGATGTTTGCAATCCTTTTGAATTAGACGTTATTGATACTAAATCTGATTGCGGAATTCTTTTTGTTAAACCAAATATTGTGACTACTTTGGCCGTTACTAAGGATAAAATAAAAATTGATATTAATTCTTTAAATTCTAGAGAACTTGCCAATTGAAAACTAATATAAATTGCCGTTTGTTTTACATTATATGAATAATCACGGAAAAGAGGCAATAGCTATTCCTTTCTTATACTTGACTTATTTGGTTCTTGCTTTGACAATAGTATATCTTTTGTTTGCCTTTCTGGATGATCGAGTCACTGGAAATGATTTTTATAATCAATATACTGCTGAAGCTGTATCGCTTGCTTATGGTTTTGCTGAGGCTGCTCCAGGGAACTTATATGTCTCTTACACTGAAGATAAACCATATGACTTAGAAATGGAAGGTAATTTTATCTCTGTTAATAGGGAAGGGAGTAAGTTAATTGGTGATGCTTACATAATTCAAAATGGTTATTTAAATCAAGTTTATCAGTAAAAAGAGAATTTTTAAGTAATCCCTATTATCTTTGTTTCTCTGATACTTATTGTTTTTTTTATTATTCCAAGTTCTTATGCACAAATTGATACAAGTAATGCTGATCATGTTGTTATTAAGAAAAATTTGCTATACAATTGTTTAGCTTATAATGATGTAAGAACCCATCCTGGAATTATTGATAGCAATTCTTTTAATGAGGATAGAATCCAGAGATGTTTGGGGTTTAGTGGTGATTCTTATGGGGTTATTCTTAACCTGAATTATGATGACAAGAATTCTGAAGTTTTTGTCAATAAGCGTATGACTGATAGAATTACTTTTTGTTCATCTAAAGGATCTTTTCAATGTAATAACGAAGATATTTATGTAACTATTTATGAAAAAGATCAACTAAAAATAGGATTACTAAATATTAAAATTATAGGACTCAAAAAATGAAAAAAGGACAATATCAATATCTCCTGTTTATTTATGGATTGATTATTCTTATAATTGCTTTGCTATTTGGTGGTTTTCTTTTTTCTTTTAAATCTGGTACAGATGTCAAAACTTATCAAGACTATTCTAGTTTAGACATTAATTTTTTAAATTATCTTAGAACTCCTGTAACTATTAATGGATTGGGATTTTCTATGGGGGATTTGATTGTTTATAGTTATTATACGAATGATTTTAACAAATTGGATGAACAGACACACTTGATTTTCAACAAGTTTTATGGAGAGAAATGCTCTTGGGAGGTCAGCTATTCTCTTAAGGAAAGCCAAAACTTTCATATTGTTAACAACTTAGGTTTACTTCCTACTGATTCTCGTTCAGCTCATGCTATTATTCCCGGGTTTAAAGGAGAAAATATAAAGGTGGAGTTAAAAGAAAAATGTTAAACAAAAAAGGAAATTTACTTTTAGTTGTATATGCAGTATTACTTCTTATAGTATTTAACCCACTTTATGCTCTTGCTACAGATTCGAATAACAGAATTAATATTTTTAGATCAGATTTAGGACGGCTCCAAGAAAGCATCAATGATGCATATTTTAATACTGAAGTTGAATTGTTTAAATCTGACCAATTAATTAAATATGATGTTTATAGAATCACAAATGAATTTGGAGAAAATGGAGGATATTCTAAGGATAATTTATGTGAGAAGAAAGATGGAGTTGTTGTTATAGACTTTAAGGATTGTAATCCGGATTTAAATGCTAATTACATTGAGCTGTTTAAGAAATATTTTGATAAAGAAATTAAAGATTTAGAATTAAAGGATAATAGTTTAATTGGTGAGTTAGATGAAGTTAAATACGATAAAAAAGGAGAAAATTTTGAAATTGACTATAATGCAGCCAATAAATTCAAACAGGATACTTTAATTGACTTAAAATTCTTAAATGAGCTAAAAAATAGGGTTAACAGTTGTGTAGAAAGAAAACAGGACTTGAAAGATTGCGTTGGTGTTGAGTTTACAGAGAAAGACGGATATGCATTTTTTACTATAGAAAATGATAAAAATGGCCTTATGATTCTAGAAGGTGAGGTTGTTGTAATAAAAAAACCTGCTTTTAAATTTGCTGTGAAAAATGATTAATCTAAATTATGAAGACATTATTACTAAGATTAAAGAGGATAGAGGATTGAGTGAAGACGAGATTAGTACTCGGGTAAATGAAAAAATTAACCAACTTGGCGATTTAATCAGCAAATCTGGTGCTGCACATATTGTTGCTAATGAGCTTGGTGTTAAGCTTTATGATCTTAAAAAAAGAAAGCTTAAGATTAAAGATTTGATTGCAGGTTTGAGTTCTGTAGACATTGTTGGAAAAGTTCTCACATTATATGGTATAAGAGACTTTGTTAGAAATAATACTCCTAGTAAAGTTGCAAGTATCTTGATAGGAGATGAAACTGGAACTGTGAGGGTAGTTATATGGGATACTAAACAAATTACGCATTTAGAGAACAATGATATTACTGAGGGAATGATTATTAGAGTAAAGAATGCATATGTCAAGGAAAATAATGGTTTCAAAGAGATGCATGTTGGAAGTAGGGGAGAATTAGAACTTAATGTAGATGAAGATATAGGTGAAGTAAGGTTTAGTTCTGCTGCTCCAGAAAGAAGAGAAAAAAGAAAGATAAGTGACTTAAAACACGGAGATTTTGCTAGTTTAAATGGTTATATTGTGCAACTCTTTGAGCCTAAATTTTATGAAGCTTGTGTTGAGTGCAATAGGAAAGTTCTCTTAGACAATGGAAAAGGGAGATGTGAACAGCATGGAGATGTAGAAACTAGAAAAAATGCTATTCTTAATTTCTATTTAGATGATGGGAGTGGGAATTTGAGAGTTGTAGCTTTTAGAGATAATGTCAAGAAATTAATACCTGATCCTGAAACAATCCAAGGAGATGCTGAGAAATTTGAGGCTTGCAAAAATAAACTCTTAGGAAGCCTTATAACTGTTGATGGGAAGGCTGTAAAGAATATGATGTTTGAAAGGATTGAATTTTTAGCCAACAATATCCAGGAATTTGATGTTGATTCTAAGATTGATGAATTATTGAAAGAAATTTAATCTGTTTCTATTTCAATTGGGCCTATCCAACCAGCTATAAGGTTGTAAAGAAATGCGCCTATTAGTCCTGCTAGAAAACCCATTATTCCGTATAATATTGGAAATAATATTATTGCTGCTCCTCCATACATCATTGAACCAAATGTTGAGCCGTAGTTTGAACCCATCATACCAAAACCCATTGTAGGGATAATTGAGAATATTAAACCGAGAAATACGCCAATTATAAGATAGATAATTCCCACAATTTTTCCTGTAGATAACACATCTATTTTTCTTATTCTTAATTTCTTCATATTTTATTTAATCATTATTTTACTATATATAGTTTTTGTTGTTATTTTCTAGTAAAGTTAATAAGTAATCATTCTCCCCTTTTATTTATGATTTTAGAAGATGAATTTGGGGATATTATAAAGAAAGCTAGAAATGGTTTAAAGATATCTTTAAATGATTTAGCCTTGAAAACTGGAATTAATGAGAAAGATATCTCTTTAATGGAATCTTACAAGTTAAGGCCTACCAAAGAACAGATTACTAAACTTTCTAAGTTTTTGGGATTAAATGGAAAGAAATTGATTAATATTTTTAATTGGGAACCTAAGAAATCTAAATTAGAATCTAATTCTATTAAAGTTATTAAAATGGAGAATGATTATCATGGATACTTAGTTAATAGTTATATTGTTATTAAAGGTATAAATGCACTTTTAATTGATACTGGAGCTAATCCTCAAAATGCTTCGCATAAACTAAAAGAGTTAAATATTAAACTAAATGGGATATTATTGACACATGGGCATGGAGATCATACTTATGGTGCTGAAGAAATTAGCAAAAGATTTAATTGTGAAGTATTTAGAGATTTTGATTATGATAAAGATTTGAAAATAAAGAACTTTCATGTTAAAGTTATTTCTACTCCCGGTCATACCTCTAAGAGTTGCTCTTACTTGATTGATAATTTTTTATTTGTTGGAGATGAATTATTTGCTGGATCTATTGGTAATTCTGAAATTCCTTATGAAAAACATTTAGAGATTATTAGGAAGAAGATATTGTCTTTAGATGATGATGTAATATTACCTGGACATGGGCCTGTTACAACAGTGAAAGAAGAGAAAGAAAATAATCCTTTCTTTTGAAAAAAATAAAACCAAAAGGTATATATATATTAAATCCTTAAAAAATTCATGCAAAAAAAATATTTGGTGATTTTTAGTTTAATCTTATTCTCTATGTTTATTATTGCTGGATGTAAAGAAGGAGCTGTTGGGGGTCCAATTACTAAGAAAAATAATGGGGTCTTATGTAACACTAATAATGACTGCTTGAGTGGATCATGTTTCGGACCTGCAAATGGTGCAAAATATTGCCAAATCTTACCTGTAGCTGGAGTAACTGAAACAAAACAGTTATCTTGTTCTAGTACTAAGGATGAATTTTGTCCAAGTTCTTGTGCGGCTGGAACAGATTATGATTGTTGTATAAATAAAGGAGCTTATTGGACTGTTAGTGATCAGGGTATTGAAGGGTGTTTTGATACTCTTTATAGTGGAGTACAACCTCTTGGAAATGATAGGTATATGTTTCCTTCTGGTAAATATCTTATCAAAGATGGATTGATAATAACACTTGTAAAGGTTGGGTCTGGAGGAGATGTAGCCGTTGATGTAGATGGTACATCTCAAATTATTGCATATCAACAAACTGTAACTGTTTTAGGTGGTTTACAAATTACTAATTTAGATCAGTTTTATGATTCAAAGGATCAAAGTTTTAGTTCTGCAATTCTGTCAACTAAATTAACTCCTCTTAAGGGTCCTACACAACCTACACAAACATGTGCAACTTATACATCTCAGGATGTATGTGGAAGAAATAATTGTGTATGGGATGTTGGGTCAAACAGATGTGATACTAAGGTTGTTAGAGAACCAGCATCCATATCTAACACGGTGTGTTCAAAATTATCTATAACGGCGTGTAATACACAGTATACAAGGTGTAAGGTAATTAATAGTGTATGTGTTGATTTATTGGTAAAATCTTC
>JACOZR010000015.1 GCA_016181245.1 Candidatus Woesearchaeota archaeon
GCAAAGGGATAGAGATAAGTGAATTTTCAACTGGTTTTGAGATTGCAACACAGATAGAAGCTGAGAGTCCTGTAACAATTGCTGTTAATACTGACAAATGGGCAAAGTGCAAATACAGCGAAACTGTAAATATTGAATATGATAATATGCCCAGATATATTACCAATTATCCGCCAATTTTAAAAGAGCATAATACAACATTTTATGGATTGGAATATGGAAGAAAATATGAATATTATTTAAGATGCGAAAACAAAGATGGTTTTGCAAATGAGAGAGATTACAAGATAAGCTTTTTTATCAAGCCCGGGATTGATGGAACTGCGCCTTACATAGCTGAAACAAGTGTTGCTGATAATAGTTATATTGCTTATAACAAGAACAGCACTTTACTGGATATTTCTGTAAGAGATGACAATAGCGTAGAATGCAAGTGGTCAAGAAGCAATATTGAATTTGATCAGATGAATAATAATTTTAGTTGTTTTGCTAATAGCATTAATGGTTATTTTAGCTGTTCAACAAATTTAACAGATATAAATTTAGGATTGAATACATATTATTTTGCATGCAAGGACTGCGCCAGCTATGGAAATGGAGATATTGATCCAAGCACTTTGGAAGTGGGAGATGTATTGCCAGATGTTTGCAATGCAACTGAAAGAAATACAATGGATCCTATTGATTTTAACTTGTATGGAAGCAATAAATTGAATATTGTTTCAACCAGCCCGAGCGGAACTTTATATTATAATGACATAACATTAATGGCTGGAACAAGCGGAGGAGCTGAAAATGGAAAAGCTGTATGCAGATTTAATAAAGAAGACAAGAGCTTTATTGGGATGGGCATTGGAAGCAATTTTTACAATACTAATTCAACAACGCATACACAAAGCCTTGTAAACTTAAGCGGAAACAGCGATGGAATAAATTATTTATATTATATACAATGCCAGGATAAGGTTGGAAATAATGCAAATTCCACTATTCAATTTACTGTTGCAGTTGATACTGCTGCTCCAAGTTTATTGTATATATATAAGGACGAGTCATTAATACATGTTATTTTGAATGAAGCTTCAAAATGCCAATACAGCGGAAATAGTTTTGTTTATGGAGATGGAACAGCAATGAGCGGAGATGGAACTACAGAGCATACAGTTAGTTTAGGAGGACCATATCATATTATATGTGAGGATATGTATGACAATTTAATTCAGGATGAGTTCGTGGTTTACTAAGTTGAGATAAGATTAAGCTAACTTATCTGCATTACAAAAATTTATTTTGTCTAATTGGATTAGGCTTCAATTTTTTAAGACGGACAAAAATTTAAAACACAATTAACTTGATTGTAGGGATAGAAGAAAGGTTTAAATAGTAAAATGCATTTGATAAAACCGCAATGAAAGAAGAAGTAAAAAGATGGTGGAGAATGGCGAAGGATGATATTGACGCAGCAGAATATAATTTTCAAGGCAGCAAATTCTACTTAGCAGCATTTATGTGCCAGCAAGCTGTTGAGAAAGCACTTAAAGCATTGGTAATAGAAAACACAGGGAAGCTGCTTAAAATACATGATTTAGTTATTCTTGGAAAAAAAGTGAATTTGCCAGAACATCTTTTGGAAAAATGCGATAAACTTAATGGCGTTTATTTAGATGCAAGATATGGAGATTTAGGAAGCAAGCTTCCATCTGAGAAATTTAACAAGCCAATTAGCTCAGAACTTTTAGATACTGCTAAGGGGGTGCTAGCATGGTTGGAAAAAAACATTTAGAATACCTCAAGGCTTTTAAAAAACAGCTTTCAAAAGAAATTCCTGTGCAAAAGATGTACTTATTTGGTTCTAGAGTTAAAGGAAGACCACATAGGTGGAGCGATTTTGACTTAATCATCGTAAGTGAAAGATTTAAAGATAAAGCTAGTTTTAAAAGATCTATTGGTTTTCATAAATATTGGACTATTGATTATCCTGTAGACTTTCTTTGCTATACACCTGAAGAATTTAAAAAATTAAGCAAACAGATTACAATAATAAGAGAAGCTGTAAGGGAAGGGATTTCAATTTAATTTTTAGTTGCAAACCCAAACAAAACAAAAAGATTTATAAATTTGAATAAAATGAAATTAGATATGCAAAAAAGAGGGCAAGTAACTGCTTTTGTTATTCTTGGGATTATAATAGTTGCAGCAGTTGTATTAATAGGTTTTTTAAGAGCCAAGGTTTATTTAGGTCCTGTAACTGTTGAAGGCTTAAGCAATGAAGCTGAGCCAATAAAAAAACATGTTGAAAAATGCATGAGCGATATTTCTGATGAACTAATCAAAAAAATAGCTTTGCAAGGGGGTTATTTAGAACCTGGAGAAGGAACTTATAGATTGTATAATAGCATTAAGATAAGTTATTTATGCTTTGCAGGAGAAAATACATGCAATAACCGAGGGCTTACCAAAGATGGAATTGAAAAGCAATTGGAAGATGGAATAAAGGAAAATTTAGCTGGTTGTTTGAATTTACAGGCTTATCAAAAATTAAATTATAGATTGGATTATGACAATATAAATACTGCTGATGTTAAGGTTGATATTGGAGAGGATAATACTGCTGTAAGCATGGATTATTTAATCAAGTTAGTAAAAGGAGATACTGAAGTTGAGATAAAAGATTTTACTGCCAGATTAAGCTATCCATTAGGGAGATTATTTGATGTAGCAAGAGAGATTATTAATACAGAAGCCAGCGCTGGAGAATTTGAGCAGTTAACTTATATGCTTTATTATGGGCAGGTTTTTAATAAATTATTATTTATTGAAAAGCATGAATATCCCTATCCCGACAGAAGGTATGAATTAAGAATTGATAAAAATGACAATCTGTTTGTTTTTGAGTTTTATATACAAGGAAAAGAGAGAAAGGGTTTATAGTTCTATAATCAAAATATTTATAAATTTCAATAATCAAAGAATAGACATAAAAAAGGTGTTTTTATGAAAAGAACAAAGGCATTATCAATGATTTTTATTTTTGTATTTTCCATATTTTCTATAATTAATTTTTCCGAGCCTGTAAAAGCAGAAGAATTAGCATGCTGCGAGCAGACTAGAGATGGTGAAAGCTGCGTTTATACTGATAAAGAGAATTGCGATTCTGGAAAAGGAATTGTTGAAACTACATGCGATAAAACAAGCTTTTGCAGATTGGGATGCTGTTATAATGAAAATGAGGGAGAATGCAATAAAAATGTTGGAGTAGCAAGCTGCGAAGCAAGCAATGGAACATGGGATTCCAGCACGGAATGTAATATACAACAATGCGAGGAAGGATGCTGCATTATTGGGGAAGAGGGAAGTTTTGTTACATTAACCAAATGCAAGATAATTACTTCTGATTTTCCTGATGCTGAGATGGATTTTGATGATACTATAACCAATGAGGTTGACTGCATTAACAAGGCAAGAGGAAAAGACAAGGGAGCATGCGTAAGTTCTGATGGAAAATGCGTTTTTACAACAAGAGAGCAATGCAGCACAACTGGAGCAACTAATGTAAATGCTTCTGGACCTAAGGTTGGTTTTTGGAAGGATTATTTATGCAGCAATTCCAGATTAGGAACTGACTGCGCTGCTATGCAAGATACAGGATGCTATAATGAAGATGTTTATTGGTTTGATAGCTGCGGAAACAGAGAAAATATATATAAAAGCACTGATGGAAGAAAAGATGGATATAATGATGGATTTGTTTTAAGCGAAGAAAATAGTTGCAGTTTATCTGGGGCTTATGATACTCGATGCGGGAATTGCGATTATTCTTCTGGAACTATATGCGGAGCAAGTTTAAGGTCTGTAAATATGGAATATGGAGAGAATACTTGCGTTGATTTAAACTGTCCGAGTGTTTATGAAAATGATGCTTCACCTGATTCTGGAGGCAATAAGCAGCATGGTGAAAGCTGGTGCATATATGATGCTAGTGTTGGTTTTGGAAGCGATGTAGTTGGATCAAGGCATTATAAACATTTATGCATTAATAATGTTGAGTTAACTGAAGAATGCAAGGATTATAGGGAAGAGTTTTGCATTGAAGGAGTTAGCGGAGAAGTGCCAACTGAAAATCTTGGAACAGCTTTAACAACAACAGGAGAATTTACAGAAGCTGCCTGCAGAGAAAATAGATTTACTGATTGCGATAGCTGTAATAATGTTGGAAGTGATTGCGGAGGAGATTGCGATCAGTTTGATGGAGAAGCTAAAGAAGCTTGTTGCGCTGCTCAATGCTGTTCTGATATTACTAATAAAGATTGTTTTTGGGCAGGCACAGAAGGCGGATTAGGAAAATGCGCTCCTCATGTTCCTCCTGGATTAAAGTTTTGGGAATCAGATGGAGAAGCTAAATCAACTTGCAATAAGGCTAATTTGCAATGCGAGGTTAAATGGAAAGAAACAGGAATGCATAGAATTGGTTTAGGGGGAAAAGAAGATTGTGTTCAAAATTGCAATTGTTTGGAGGAAGCTTGGATTACAGCAGCTAATTCAGTTTGCATTGCACAAGGAGATTGCGGAGCTTGGTATAATGTTGCTGGAGAATTAACATTTGATGGTTTTTCTGAAACACATGATGGTGAATTAACAAGTTCTGATTTAGTCAGCTGGAATACTGTTTCAAAGTATAGCACTGAAGGAAATAAATTTAAATTTAAGATGTGGCAAGAAGCTTGGGATGATTTAAAAGCTGGATTGGTTGTTGCCATAGCAACTGGAATAGGGACTGCTTTTTTTAGAACAGCAGGTGCAAAAATTGGTGAATCATTTTTATCTGGGTTTTTAAGCGGGGGAACAGGTATTGGTGCTTTAATAAGCAAAACTCCAATACAATCAATGGCTGGAGCTGCTGCTAAAACATCTAGTAGCATAATTTTATCTAGTGGACAGTACACTATATCTTCATTAGCGGATTATGGACTTAGTGAAGCAACAGTTAATAAATTAGTTGCCGATGGGGCTCTTACAAAAGGTGAGGGCTATTACCAAGTCGTAAAACCTATCTCAGCAACAACTCCTGTAAACTCTTTACAAATTGTTCTTCAATGGGTAAACACAATTATGTGGATATATACAATTTATTCTTTATTAGACACATTTTTAACAGATACTAAATCAAGAACAATAAATTCAGTATGCAGTCCGTGGGTTGCTCCTGATGGAGGAGAAGATTGCGAAAAATGCAATGAAGACTGGAAAACATGCTCAGAATACAGATGCAGGAGTTTAGGAAAGAATTGCTTATTAGTAAATCCTGGAACTGGAAATGAAACATGCATTAATAATAATCCTTATGATACAACAAGCCCAATAATAAAACCAAATCCAAGTGTTTTAAACAAGAATTTAACTTTAACAGAAAATCCTCCAGATGCAACTCCTGGTTTTAAGATAAATGAAAGAATTGAAGCATTTACTCCGATAAGCTTGGGAATAACAACAGATGAACCTTCACAATGCAAGTTTGCCTTGAATGCATCTATTAAATATGATGACATGCCTTTTGAGTTTGGAGACAGTTTAGTCATATACAACCATACTTTATTATTTGCATTGCCTTCTGAAATGACAACAGAAGAAGCATTGAAAGTAACTAATAATGGAAGATACACATTATACACAAAATGCAAAGATGCAAGCGGAAATGCAAATGAGAGGGATTATTACATAAAATTCCAGATAGATCCAAGCCCTGATTTAACTGCTCCTACAATAGAATTAACTGATTTGATTAATGGGCAATATATAAGCGCTAATATAAATGAAAGTGATTTTAATATTTACTTGAATGAGCCTGCTAACTGCAAATGGAATAAGAATGACACTAGATACAGCTCAATGAGCAATAGTTTTGGATGTGTAACAAATGGTTTTGAAGTTACTGGATTATATTATGGATTATACAAATGCAATACAAAGCTTTTGAATATAACGCAAAATGTTGACAATAATTATTATATCAAGTGTCAAGACCTAAGCGAAAATGAAAATACAATGGCAGAGAGCTATAAATTTACATTAAAGGGAAGTGTTCCATTATTGATTAAAAGTGTTGGACCAACAGGAACAATAGAGGATAATACAACAACTTTAACAGTAACTACAGATAAAGGAGTAGTAAATTCAACCTGCGGATATACTGATAATGCAGATGACAAAGAGAATGTTGCAAATATGATAGTAATGTTTGATAATATTGGAAATACGCATAAGCAGGAATTAACTAATTTAGCAGCTGGAACCAAAATATATTATCTTGGATGCATTGATGGAGCTGGAAATATTGCATTGAACAGCACAAGCTTTACAATTATTGAGCCAACTGTTCCTACCCTATTAAATCTTTATAAAGATACAGCAAATAGTCTGCTTCATGTAGAGACAAGCAAGAAAACAACATGCCAATATAACATTGATGAGGATTTTACTTGGGGAAGAGGAACTTCAATGACAAATCCGGATGATACAGCGCATGATGCTAATTTAGAATTAGGAAAAATATATTATATCAAGTGCAGAGACAAGTTTGACAAGGAATTGAGTTTTGTCAGTTATACTTAATTTATATACATTTTTTTAAGAAGTTCTATCTTAAATTTTTTTAATTCCCTTAAATTTTCTGCTTGTGGAAAAAAATAAGAATATTCCATACTGCTTTTGGCAATAATATTCTTCAAACTGCTTAAATCAAAATGATAGTCTTTGCATAATTGAGATAGCAGTTTTTTGTTTATCTGAGCTTTGCTTAGTAAAGATAAGATATCCATCCTGTCTTTGAACCCTTTTATTGTTTCATGCCTGTTTCTTTCTGAATCCAATTTTAAGATAAGCAAAGCCTCTGGAGCTATTGTTTTGAATCCTCCAATTATCTTCCATAATTTTTTATTGAAGACTTCCTTGCAAGGAATTATTAGATTGCAGTGGTCTGGAGTGTATATATCAATATCTAACTCTGCTGTTTTGCACTCGTACTTATTCAGTTTTGGGTTAAAATTTATAGAAAGACCTTTGTTTATTAAAAAGTTTTGGAGCATAAAAAATTCATTAAAATTTATATAAATGTCTATATCTTTTGATTTTACAGTCTGAGCATACAACCAAATAGCCCATCCCCCTATTAGGACAAAATCTGCATTATTCTTCAATTCAAGCAGAATATCCCCGCTTTTTTTAACAATCTCTTCATTCCAAAGTTCCATTTTATTCAGCCTCTATTTTAAATAATGGATATTTATCTAGTATATCCTTGATGAAATATTTGCTTTGAATATCAGCTAGGCTATAAATATCAACAAAAATTTGAGGTAGCGGAGCTATCTTTCTCTTGCTGTTTTCAATTAGATGTCTATCACCTGTTGGGATAATAAACAGATTTTCTTTGCTAGCTGCTGTTGGTTTATCTTTCAACCAGATGTCAAATAGTTTCTGTTGATTTTTAGGAACATAAACATAAATACTATTATAATCAAATGGCGCACTCTTACTTAATAAATGCCAAGCAGAATATCCTGTTAGGATAAAAGGCAATGATTTTTCAATTTCTGCAGTATCCATATTAATACAATATTTTTCGCTTATGTCTTTTTGAATATTTCTTTTTGTCGCCCAATAAAATAATATTTTCGAGGCATCTATAATGCGGAACTGCATATGCAAGATTTCAACTGCCCCAATTTCAGATAGATTTTTTAATACCTTATTCACTAATGATAAGGAAACACTACATCTTTTTGATAGCTCCAACTGAGTAAATCTTTCCTTCTTATTAAGGATTCCAATCAAAATTTCTCTGTAAATTCTTTCGGATTTCTTCATTTTCAGGTCTAATCCCCCTTTATTTTAAAATGGAGGTTACTTATAAAGGTTTCGCTTTTTAGTAAAACCTTTATAAATGATTATCTTTTATAAAAATATATTACCTAATGTTAAAATCTTCAAAAGGTAATTAAATCTGAGGTTCTGGGAGCAATGAACTGCCCATTTTTGCAGAGTTTAATTAATTATAAAATTCTAACTATAATCCTCTTCTTGGAACTCCTAACTTCTTGCAAATAGGACAATTATTATCGAAGTCTCTTTTTTCAAATTTGCAAAATGCGCTATTTTTAATAATAGCATTAAATTCTTTGAATTTCATTTCTTTTATTTCTAGACCATCAATTATCTTTTGAATATTATTCTCG
>JACOZR010000016.1 GCA_016181245.1 Candidatus Woesearchaeota archaeon
CGCAAAGATTGATGCTCCAAAAGAATACATAGGCAAGAAAGCCTATGTATTAATCAGAGGTTAAAACTCTGAATCTATTGAGTATCCGCGCAAAGCCAGCAAGAACATATCCTTTATCAAGTTTGAAATCTGGGATGTTTGAAATTATGATTTTTGTCGCATTGATTTTATCAAAATTGTAATCTTTCCATTTTTTGACTTCTTCATAAGTTTTTCTTCCAACAACAAAACAACCCATATCTTTTACTAAACCAAGAAAAACTTCCCAATTTTCATGCGACAAAAAATCTTCTTCGTAATTGTTTCTTGCAATTATTCCATTTATGGTTTGCGCCATGTACAAAATAACTTTCATAGTATAATCGCTGTTATATACCCTTTGCGAGGTGAACGACCCCCAAAACCGACAGGTTTTGAGAGTGGAGCGAACACTCTGCAAAGGTCGAGCATTTTTTCCCGCAGGAAAAAAGCGGAGAAGTTGAAAAAATGGCTAGAGGGCGAAGCCCAGTTGAGTAATAGAATGAAGGGGGAACTTTTTAGTAGTTTTAGTCACTATTAAGTGGTTAATAACCGAAAGATTTATATACTTGCGATATTTAATAGGTCTTATGACTACAATAAAAATAGGTCTTCCAAAAGGTAGCTTGAATACTATTGGTAGAGGAAATACTCACCAATTATTTGTAGATGCAGGTTATGACATCCAAGGCTATGAACCTGGAAAAGAATCTGATACAAAGTTAAGAATTGTAAATGATCCAGAAATAATTGCTTTTCTCACACGACCTCAAAGTGCACCTGTTGAATTAAGCAGACAACTATTGGATGTCGCTATTGTAGGTGAAGATTGGGTTAAGGAAGAATCAGTAAATGGAGCAGATATTAGAAGAATAGGCGATTTAGAGTATGGTCAAACAAGATTAGTGATTGGTGTTCCAAAAGACGCATCTTATGAATCACTTTCAGATTTTTTTCGTTCACAGAAAAATAGAACCACACCAATATTATGTTTTACAGAATACCCCAATCTTACACGACAAAGATTTACAGAAGATGCAGGATACCAGCAGGTGTTTGGTAATAAGAAACCACTTGTCCAAGTAAGGGGATTACAAGATGGAGAAAACAGATTAGTGCAAATAATAAATTCTGATGGAGTCACTGAAGGATATATGGCAAAAGGTGCTGATTTAATAGTAGATAATACTCAAACAGGTAGTACTCTAAGAGAGTATGGTCTAAGAGAACTTGAAACAATTATGAAATCAAGTGCTGGGTTATATGCTGGTCCTAGTTGTAATAGTGCGAAAGAAGGAAAAGCTAGAGAGATATTTGATTTGCTTGTTGGAGCTGTTCAAGGAAGAAAATATTTTGATGTAAAGTTTAATGTTCCAAATGACAGATTAGATGAAACCAAGGCATATCTCTCTAATAAAGGGCTTTGCTCTGATGAACCAACAGTTACAGCAGGGAATAGATATTCAGCAATAAACATCCTAATACCACGAGAAAGATTCCCCGAGGCATTAAGAAACTTGAGACAAACATATCAAGCAACAGCGATAGTTAGGAACGAAGTTAAACAGTTTGTAAAATAATTCTTTACGAAGTAAAGATAATATGTCCGAAGGACAAAAAGTTCCCCCTTTCTATATTTTAGCCATTTTTTCAATTGTATATAATGTCTGTTCAACGCCCCGAACAAAGTGAGAGACTGCAAGTCGTGGCTCGGAGCGAAGCGGAGAGAGTTTGAGAACCTGCACTATTTTAGGGTGGGGGACGGAAGCGCGCGCTTTTTTGCTTCTTTTTTCCTAAAAAAGAAGAGTGGGGGCACTCTCGTTAATTTTATAAAAATTTCAATTCATTACATTTCTTTTGAAGTTCTTGAAAGCGAGATTCTGTTCCATAATAAGAGCCAAGTTTATCAAACATCTCTCTTAATTTTTCTTTAGGCATATTAGCATCTCTGATTATTCCTAAAACCCAGTTCAAATCTTTCTCCTCTCGCATATATGCTTTTATTATCGAGCCTTCAACCCAATTTTTTGTTGTTGTTTCAACATTTTTTACTTTTACCATTTTATCACATTATAATTAAGTAATTGGAGATTTATATAAGTTTCTTAAGGAATATTTGAAAATGGCGAACTATGTGTTTCACTCCCCCCTACAAAAGGCATAGTAGAAGATTTAGTATGGTAATTTATGCTTGCTTCAACTTCTTTAAGAACATAATCATCAGGTAAGAATGAAGTTCCTTGTAAGGTTTCATTTGTTGTCCTCCCAGAAACTACAATAAACCATCTTGAAGTTTCAGAGTTATCATATTTATCTGTATAATCAATTTCCAATGACACAAACCAATCAGGATTACATTTTTCACCTATTGTACTGGTGGGAGTTTTAGTTTTGATGTCTCCTGTGCTGATAAGGTTTTTAGCATTAAGATTGGTTTGGATTACAACATAATGCTTAGCAATATTTTCTGCTTGTGATTTAGATATAATGCCCTCCTCTCCATAACATTCGCTTTCGTATAATTCCTTCCAAGCATTATTAGAGGGCTCTTGTCCTACTATTCTCTCATCATTATCGCAAATGTTGTTTGAATTTTGGTCTAAACAACAAGAAGCTCCAACTTTAATATAAGGAGAATTACAAGTAAATTCATTTGAAGAACTTTTATCTGAATTTGAAATAAAAATAACAGCGAGAACGATAACTACAATAACAGCAATTCCAATCCAAAGCCAATTTTTATTTTTATCAGCCATTAAATAAGTAAGCGAGAACATATTTATAAAACTTTGTTTTATCGTTGAGAGTGCTCCTAATAATATCAGAAAAATTTGGGTGAGTAATGAACCTCTTAACCAATGTTAGACAGAATTTTCAGCAGAAAATTTGGTTTTCGTTTCGTTTATTCGGTTAAGAGAAGTTTTTCTGCTCGCTGAAAGCGAGACTATCTATTTTCCGAAGGAAAATCAAGCGCGCTTCCGTCGGGTGGGGGTGGCATTAAGCAGGTTCTCAAATTGCGTTGAACAGGCTTTAAACGAAATTCCTTAAATGATTATAGATAATGGCGTTTAAAGCCATACCCATACAAATGACTCTAGAAATTTTAGTAAAATATAAAAGGCTCTATCATACACATATGTTATGAGCTATACTCCTATTGATGTTGAAAAAGCTGTAGAAAGGGAGTGCAAGAGAAGGAGATATTCCGAAAAGACAATAAAAACTTATTTGTTTTGCATTGACAGATTTTTAAAATGGTGCAGGAAGGATTTAGGAAAAATAAGCAAAAAAGATGTAAGGCTATTTCTTGAACACTTGAGCGAGAAAAATCTTGCTGGAAGTACTCTCAATGTTAATCACATGGCATTAAGATTCTTATTTCAGGAAGTTCTTGGTAAAACAATGTGGATTGACATAAAGTATTCTAAGGTGCCAGAGAAATTACCAGTTGTCCTTACAAAAGAAGAGGTAAAGATGCTTTTAGAGTCTATTGACAATCCTAAGCACAAACTAATGATAGGACTTATGTATTCTGCTGGTTTGAGAGTTTCTGAGCTAATTAACCTAAAAATTAAAGATTTTGAGTTTGATAAAGGATATGGATTTGTTAGAAGGGGTAAAGGAAACAAAGACAGGCTTTTCATCTTGTCTCAAAAAATAAAGGATAGTGTTATTTCTTTATTAGAAAAAGAAAAATTAAATCATGAAGGATTATTGTTTATAGGCAATAGAAACAGAGCTTACAATCCTAGAAGCCTGCAAATTATTGTTAAAAAAGCGTGTAAAAAAGCAGGCATTAAGAAAAACGTGCATTGCCATACACTCAGGCATAGCTTTGCAACCCACTTAATTGAAAATGGCTATGATGTTTCTGCTGTGCAGGCAATTCTTGGCCATAAAAGCCCTGAAACAACCATGATTTACATTCACATGACTTCTCCGAACATGATAAGTATAAAGAGTCCCTTAGACACATTATAGGCAGATTATTATAAAAGATGATTTTATTTAAAATATGGAAATTCAGAAAATAACTCATTTTTCTAAATTATTTGATAATATTAAAGAGATAGTTAAAGCTAAACAGTATGAAAAAGAGACTAGAAATAATAAAGAGGTTTTAGAGACTGAGAAAGAAATTTTAAATGAAGATAAAATAAATTCTGAAAATTTGCATAAATTTGAAAAGAAGATAGAAAATGCTTTTTTGTTTAGATCGGGGTTAGGACAAGAAGGGAATAAGAAAAGCAGAGTCATAGTTTATTGTATCTTTAAGGATAAGTTAATATTTTTGAGATTTGTACACCATAAAGAGTGGGAAGAATTCTTGAATAATCATAAAAAATCTGAAGTTTTAAAGAAAGAAATTTTGAGTTATGAATAGAAAGATTTAAATATCAATACACATTTATACACACTTATAATATGAAATTTATTTTAACAAAAAAGGATGTAATAGCACTGAATCAAGAGTTTGATACTGGAGAAATGCATAATGAAGCCAGTCTGGAGTTTGCATTAAATTATGCAGGAAAAACAGAAAACTGGACTAAAGCATTGGCATTTATAGTAAGAGCGATACTTTTAGATCATGTCTTTAAAGAAGGAAATAAAAGAACTGCCGCATTATTAATAAAGACATACAGTGAATATGAAGGCTATAGTACATACGATGATAAGATTGTTAAACTTATAAAAGAAATAATTTTTAAAAAAATATCAAACATAAACAAAATTGAGGATATGATTAAAGATGCAATCAAATACTAAGTTTTTAAAAATAGCAAAAGGTATTGTAAAAAAAGACAAGCCATTATTTGATACCCTTATAGAATTTGAAAAAACTAAAAAGATGATAACAAAGACTAGAATGAACTTTACTGTAGATAAAACTGTGGCTTCTAGATTCAAAAAATTTTGTAGAGACAAAGGGTATAATATGAGCTCCAAGATAGAACAGTATATGAGGGGTAATATTAAGTAGATTTTTTTTCTTTCCACATTTTATAAGCTAATAATAAAGTTCCAATAACTACACAAGTATCTGCTATGTTAAAAACTGGCCAGAATTTTAAATCTATGAAATCTCTTACATGACCTAAAAAAATCCTGTCGATTAAATTTCCAATTGTTCCTGCTAAAATTAGAGTTAAAGGAAATTGGTAGTTTTTTTCTTTATAATATTTTAAAATGAAAAAGATTACAATTATTGAAATAGCTATTAAGACATATCTTTGACCTTGGAATAAGCTAAAAGCTGCTCCGGTATTTACTGTAGAGGTTAAGTAGAACTTTGTAATCTGATCCAAAAAAATTAAAATAACAAGTATTATTACATTAATCATAATAAAAAGTTTTAAAAGTAACAACTATTTAATATTTTTTAAAAAGATGGTTGATTCTATAGAAGATAAAAAAAAGAAAATTCTTGGAAATGCTTTGACAGAGTTTAGAATAGAAATAGACGAGCCTGGGGCTGGAGTTGAAAGATATTATTTTTGGGTATTAAGCTTTTTACAAAGTGGACCCCCTTCTGGGGTATCTTTTACAGAAGTGCATAAAGTAAGTGATTTGTACACTTCAAGCGAGACTTCTTCTTATTTTGGAATGGTTGAACAGAGAAAAGGATTGCAACAGGATAAAGTAAGCCAATATTTAGCAACTATTGGGAAGATGACTAAGGATTTGTTTCAAATGATAAGAGAGCTTAGGATCATTGATGAAAGATACAGCTACTATAAAGACAGCAAACTAAAAGGAGAGGAAGGAGATGCTGCTGAAGTCTCCTTGAAAAGCATATGGATTGATATGGTTGAAGGAGGGAGCAAAAACCCAACCTCTGTTTTTGGTTTAGCTCAACAAGTAGGATTTGTTGTTTTGCCTGATTTGTTTTTTACAGTTAAAGTTGATATTAAAGATGAAAAAGATAAAGAAAATATGAGTAAACTAGTGCATCAGGAAGTTGAGTTACTGAAAAAAGAAGGAATTAACAGAAAGGTAAGAGAAGTTTTAGAAAGAAAGCTGTATCAATATTATCTTTGGAGGATTAAAACAGAAAAAGAAGTTTTACAAAGAAGAAATTTCATGCTGAAATACTTAAAACAGCATTATCATGTAATGAGAATGTATATTCATTGGTTGAAGCCTTATTTTAAGAATATTTCCAGACTGCAAATGTATCAGAATTCAAAAAATCCAAATATAATTGCTGCTTTTGATACGAGCCAGATTGATCTAGAATTGTTGGCTAAAAGACCTACAAAAGATGAGTATCATCCGTGTATTAGGGCTAGATTTACTTACGTGGCTATACCTCAAATGGCTTATCAACAGGAGTATCAAAGAGGAGCTATTCATACAGGGAGAAGTGTAATCGAGGTTCAATCTTATGCTTTAACAGATAAGGACATTGCAGCATATGAAAAACTAAGCGAAGAGGAGGATATGGAAATTTTGGGAAGCTTGACAGGAGCAATGGAAGCTTTAGGAGATGAATTAAAACAATATTTGAAAGAAGCTGGAGAAGTTTTTAAGGAAGATAAGAAAGATGATAGTCAAGATGAACCTGTTAAGAAGATTGGTATTTTCAAATCTATTCTTTATGGCTTTGGTGAAATGGTTGGAATAAAAAGAGACCCAAAAAAAGAAACAGATGATGAAGAAAAAAAGAGGCTAGAAGGCTGGGGTATTCAGAATAAAAAAGGCGGAGCTGTTAGCGCGGCTAAAACTTTCTCTTATGTTTTATATGATGTTTTTAAGAAAGCTAATAGGATGCCTACCTGGTAAGTTTTATTCTCTATAAAAGCTTCATAAATTCCTCCCTTGTAGTACACAAATCTTTCTTAATTATTTTATTTAAAAGACCTGGACCAATCTCTTCTCTTGCATGATGCGGAATTGTTGTTTTTCTCCCATCTTTATGCTATAAATCATATGACTTCCAGTTGTATGGCTGTGGACAAATCCAAGCTTTTCAATTAATTTTGCCAATTCCTTGCCTGTTAATTTCGGCAGTTTTGCCAAGAATTCACACCTCTATTTGTTGCACTCCAACAAACTCTTCGGATATTTCTGGCTGTTCATTAGTTTCTAGATATGCCTGAATTGCCTCTTTTGTTCTTTCTAAAAGCTCATTCATATCTTTAGCTTGTGTATGACAACCAGACAACCCAACTACTTCTGAAACTAACCACCCATCTTCATCTTTTTCTACTATTATGGTATATTTTTTTGTCATGATATTATCATCTTTCTATCATTTATAAAGATTTTTGTTATCTGCTACGCATTCCTTTGAAGATTAGGTTATACCATATTAAGAATAAATATATAACAATCTAAGTATAAAAATCTTAATAAGTTTTATCTTTTAAAAATTCATAAACTGCCAAGGCATACTCTGATGCAGAAAGATTATACTTTCTATAATCGCAAGATAATACTAATAGAAGTATCTCTGCCTCTTTTAGCTTATTTAACCTGATAAATATTTTGGC
>JACOZR010000019.1 GCA_016181245.1 Candidatus Woesearchaeota archaeon
CATATCATTAAAACTGCTTTGTCCAATAGAAGGTTGATTGTTGAACGAGATGTTATTTTCTGTAGAAAAATAATTGCTACCAGTCATAGTTAAAGTCAGTCTGTCTCCCCTATCGTTTACAACAGAAAACAATGTTCCACTAATGTTATCTGAATTAGTGTTTTGAACCGACCATCTGGCAAAACCAGAAAAATTATATGATGGCGCCAAAACAGAAGTATCTCGTCGTAAACTCTTGAATGAATTTAAAAGTTTTCTTGGACTCTGTTCTGATCCCCCTATTTTTATACTCAGCCAGTAATCGCTATTTGAATCGCTGCAATTATGTCCAACTCCTTCTTGTTCCGTTCTCCATTCTCCAAAACTGCCTGTTGTTAAAGTAGTTGTGTTAGAATAGCAAATATCTCCTCCAGTTAAAGCATCATAAACACTAAAATTAAATTCATAAGTTCCCGTGTTAAATGTTGTTCCAGTATAATACTGTCCTTGCCAAACTGAAACATCTGATGCAGAAACTAGACTCGAGAATAAAATTATACTACTGGCTAGTATATATATATTCTAATTTTCATGTTCAGCCTCTTTTTTATTAACTATAGTTAATAATACTAGATATAAAAACTTTGTTAAAATAGAATTTAGACTGAAAGCATAATCAAATCCAACCACTTATTAATTCCTAATTCTAATTGAGGTATAGCAACTTCCGCAGGTGTCTTTTTACCTAAAGACATGTGCTTTCTATTAAAGTTATAGTTAATTTCTAAACCTTTCATTATTGCATGAGCACTTTCTATACAACCATGAAATCCCCTCATGACTTTTGTTCTTTCTCTAATTGTATTATGCAATCTCTCAATAGGGTAATTAAAACCTCTTTCGTCTGCTATCACAATATTATGAATTATTTTGCTTTTAGTTCTTGAAGAAGCATGATAAGGGGATTGTAAACTGAAAGTTTTCCTTAATACTCTTGGATAGCCTCTTAGTCCATCTGTTGTGACAATCTCTACTTGCTCTCCCGTTTTAAATTTTGCTCTTTTCATAACTTTAATTAAATTCTCATTAGTTCTACTTCCCATATATTCGCCTGTTACCATAAACTTAGTTTCTACATCAAAAGTATCAACAAACCAATTCTGTTCTTTACCTTTTTGATATTTGCTTTTTCTTCTGTAATATTCCATTTCATCGCTTTGCATTTCTTTTCCACATTTAATTGGAATATTATCAATTAAGTTGCTGACCATGGTAGCATACTTTACAACCCATCTATAAACTGACATATGGCTTGAATTATGAGGATAAAAAGCTTGAAAGTGCTCTTGCACTTTTCTTAATGAAACGCCTTTGTAATATAAGTCAATTCCAGCAGTAATTTTGTTCTCATTATTTCTCATTCTATAAAAACCATCATCAATAACAAATCTGAAGCTACATTCATTACATCTATATCTCTGTATCTTTCCTCTATTCTGTGTTTTTCTTTTACCATCTTTTTTAATCTGATTAGAATTACATTTAGGACAGGTTATATTTTTATACTTCTGCTGAATTATATCCTTGGATTTCATTTTGGTTGGTAGCCGATTTGGAATCTAAGGGGCTTTATGCCCCTTATATTTACTTAACTGATTACTAATTATATAAGTAAGTTAAACTATATAAATGTTTCGTTAGTTGATTAGTAACTATATAGTTATTACTTTGAAAAGTAAGTTTTATAAAGAATAAATCTCTATATTTAGATATGGCAGAAATAAAAATAGAAGTTAAAGGCTATAAATGTGAAAGATGTGACCACGAGTGGATACCAAGAAAAAAAGAATACCCTACTTTATGCCCAAATTGTAAATCTGCTTATTGGGATAAACCAGCCAGAAAAAAGAAATAATTTTTTGAGTCAAATAACTCCCTCTTACGTTACAATGTACCTCTATCGAAGCATTATATCTCTGAATTATTTTTGTAGCTTCTTCTTTGCTTAACTTTTGATGAGAAGGTAAGAAGTTTCTAACCTCATTAATTGCTTTATCCATTTTTCTTTTTAATCTTTCGTCTATTTTTCGCATACAAATAATAGGTAAGTGGGGCTTAAAAATTTATCTTATCTCTGCACTCCTAAGTAAATGTAACAAGTCCTTCTAACTTAACAATGCACGTCAATAGAAATCTATAAAAATAAGTATTCTATACTTTTTTAAGAGGTGGTTTTATGGTTGGATCATGTTTAGACTTAAGAGGGCAGAGAGCAGACCCAGACACTATGAATGCTTTTGGTAAGATCCTTTCTGGGAAAAGCAATTACAAAACTGTTGAATCTATTCCTAAAAAAATGTGTTCTGGATGTAAAAAAGAGTTAAAACCTGTTGATAAATTCTGCTCTGATTGTGGTACAAAAGCCTAATAGTAAGCTTTTTAAATCATAGTTATTAGATTAAAATAATATGATAATCCCAATTAGATGCTATTCTTGTGGCAAGCCAATTGCTCATTTATGGGCTAAATTCTTAGAAATGACTGATAATAGGAAGAAAAATACAAAAGAATCTATGGATGCTTTAGGTCTTAGAAGATATTGCTGTAGAGCTCATTTTATGGGGCATATTGATTTAATTTCTGATGTAGGGCAATTTAAAAAAGATTAAAATGTATACTTTACTTGAAAGAACTAGATCCTTTTTAAGAGAAATGTATCATAACCAAGAACAAACATGGGATTTTTTTGACACTTATCAAGCTAATCTTTTGAGTAAAGGAGAACATATGGATATTTGGGGGCATCATGTAAAATCTCCATTAGAAGAAATATTTGGGGAAGCTGAGTTAGAAGATGAGTCAGAAAGAGTTTGAGGCAATAAAGAGTTTTTTGAATTCTAATAAAGTTAAATATAAATTATTTGAGCATAAACAAGTTAAAACTTCTGAGGAAGCAGCTTCTGTAAGAAATGTTCCATTAAGCCAGGGAATGAAATCTTTGATATTGATTGCAAAAGAAAAAGGCTTTGTTTTATGCTTGGTTCCTGGAAATAGAAGAATAGAATTAAAAATTTTAAGAAAAATATTGAATGCTAAGGATATAAGATTGGCTGATCATGAAGATGTTTTAAGAATTACTGGATGTGAAATTGGATCTGTACACCCTTTTGGAAACTTGTATAAGGAAAAATTAGACATTCATATGGATAAAAAGATTTTAGACAATAAAAAAATAGATTTTAGCGTTGGGACATTTGTTAACTCTATTGAAATGGAGCTTAAAGATTTTCTTAAACTTGTAAAAGTTAATGTTGAAGAATTTACAATTGACAAATAAGAAATATTTATATCTTAATTATTACTTTAAATTTTATGAAGAAAAAAGGTGTTTTTGATAATATTGATAAAAACATTGTTAATTTCATGAAGAAAGAGGGCTTAATTTATTTAAGATATTCTTTGGCTATTGTATTTATTTGGTTTGGCTTGCTGAAATCTTTTGGTTATAGCCCTGCTAGTGAACTTGTTACTAAAACTATTTATTTTGTTGATCCAAACTGGTTTGTTCCATTTCTTGGTTGGTGGGAGTTTGCTATAGGATTTTGTTTGCTGTTTAAACCATTAATAAGAGCTGGAATATTTTTAATGTTTTTACAAATGATAGGTACATTTTTGCCTCTTATATTATTGCCTTCAGTGGTATATGGGCCAGTTCCTTTTTCTTTGACTTTGGAAGGGCAATATATTATTAAAAATATTGTTTTGATAGGTGCAGCAATAGTTATAGGTAGTCATGTAAGAGATAAAAATAAAGATTATTAGTTATCTAATGAACTTATGCCGAACCATTTTAAAATTGTCATGTGAAAATTATATGTATTGGGAAAGTTTTCTCTTAAATAATCTCTATTTTTTGAATTTGGAGTTTCGGAATAAAAATAGCTGAATGATCTTGCAAACCAGTCTTCATAATTATCACAAAATTTTGGTTCCTCAGGATCGCAAAAATCTTCTTCTGTTTCTATTATTTTTTGCTTCTCGCTTTTAAATGCTCTTCTAAATTCTCTTGTATCACTTAGATACATTCCTTTAACTTTTTTCCAGAATACTAGACTTAAGGAATGACCCTCTTCGTGCAATAAAACTTCTTGTAATGCTGAATCTTCGTAAGCTACATAAAATACACAGCATGCTGAGATACATGTTGTATCTATTTTACCCGATGCGTCATAAATTGAATTTCCTGATCTGTTGTATAAGTGTAATCCTCTTAATATTTCTCCAGCTTCTGTCTTTCTTTCTAAGTATTCTCTTCCTCCATCTGCTTCGTACTCTTGCATATCCTCATATTTATACGCTAAAACAATTTTTGCATTATAACTTTTGAGAGCCCTTTGAATTTTATCAGGTATTAATTCTGATGCTGCCTCTGCTTTTATTATTATTTCAGATAAATCTGGAGTTGATTTTGATAATCTGTTTTCTATGTTTATTGTTACATAACGCGTTCTCAATGAATCTTCTGCATTTACCGAGGAAGAAATACCAATTATTCCTGCAATGACGTAATTAATCCATTTCATTTTTATGTTAATAGATACAAAAAACTTTTAAACCTGCTTTTCGCAGTTAATGATATGCCGCGATCGCGTAACTTGGTATCGCACAAGCCTGGAATTATGCAATTGAAAGCTTGGCCCTTCGGGCATCCCGGTTCAAATATAAGAATTGCATCCTTATCAACCTGCAATTCTTTATTGAAAGTCCGGGTCGCGGCGAACTTTAACAATACTTTTATATTACCTAACATTTTATTTAGCACTATGAAAATGCCTAAAACATCTAGGGTTAGAAAATTGGATGTAAAGATATTTCTTGGAGAAGGTATACTAATTAAGCTGCCAAAAGATTCTGAATTAGAAAAAGCCTTGCCTAAGTTAACTGATTTTGTTTTTGAAAAGGAAAATGTAAGAAAATTTGATGATGTTCACAAGCTACAATTAGAACTAAAAACTATTTGTGAAGATTTATTGAGATTGTCAATAAAGAAAAAATGAATTTTTTGATTGTGGATTTATTTTTTTAAATTTTTATTGTAAACTTTTTTTGTTTACCCATCATGTTTTTCTCGACGGAGAATTGCATTATTTTTTTCATTAAAAATTAAAAAATAGAAATGTTTATATACACTGAAATACAGTTATTTATTATTAAAAAGATAAAATATTAACTAATTCATGATTTAATTTCATGAAAAGAGGTGAAAATGTTTTTCGAAGCTTCGGTTGAGAAGAACATTTTATGTTAATGTTTTGTCTATTTACGGAGGAAAAAAATGGCAGCAAGACGAAGGAGTTCAGCCAAAAAGACAGCAAGTTCAACTTCTAGAAGAAAAACTTCCAGAAGAAGAACAGCAAAAAGGTAAGGGTTAATCCCTTACTTCTTTTTTATTTATACTTTCTCAATTCTTTTATTATCGACTGAATGATGAAATCTGTTTCATCTTCGAATAATTTTGTTTTTTCTACTACAACTTTTATTGATTTCACTAGTTCTTTAGGCAACTCTATCTTTACATATTCCATTTTCACACCTCTAATATTTTTGATTTCCAGAATGGCCATTGATTATGACCAAATTGTATTAACAAATCTATTCTTAGATTCTTTAATTCTAATGGAATGTCACAGGCTCCGAAACATGAATCGAGCCATATGAAAATTTTAGAATTCGTCTTGCTTTCTAATTCTTTTGCTATCTTTAATGCTTCAGGCTTTAAACCGTCGGGCAATTGAATACAAACCAGTTTTGCATTTTCTTTTTTTATTAATGCTATTGCTTCATTTATTTCGTAGTCGTATTTCATATATTATTAATAACATAAACTTTTTTAAATGTGCTTATTATTTAAGTTTTTATGCAAATTGTAAATATGCAAACAGAGGACAGCTTAAACATAGTTGGAGATTTCTTTGAGGGAAATAACAAAGGAATTATTTTGTTACATATGTTTCAGAAAACTAAGCTTTCATGGAGAAATTTTGCTGAAAAACTGAATAAAGAAGGATATACTGTTTTAGCTATTGATTTTAGAGGGCATGGAGAAAGTGATGACAACTGGAAGAATTTTGTTGAGAAAGACTTTAACAATATGATTGAAGATGTTAAAGCTGCCAAGGCTTTTTTGAGAATGTACGGCATTAAAGATATTGGAATTATTGGCGCTAGCATCGGTGCTAATATTGCTTTGAATTATGGGATGGAAGATGAAGATGTAAGGTTTGTTATACTATTGAGTCCGGGAATGAACTATAAGGGAATAAGTTTGGAAGAATCTGATTTTGACAGACCTATTTTAATAGTTGCAAGCAAGGATGATACTCAGAGTTTCAATGATTCTAAAGAAATATTTGAAAATATTAATAGTAAGGATAAACAAATTGAATTGTTTGACAATGCGGGGCATGGAACTGACATGTTTAAAGATTCTAGATTAGAGCCTTTGTTGTTAGAATTTGTTAAGAAGAATATTTAGTATGCTTTTGGTCTTTTTTCAATTTCAGAAATAAATACTAAATTTTTTTCATAAATAACAGAGTATTGAATGCGATAATCTCCAGCTCTTACCCTAAATATTTTTTCCTTTCTATTTATAACTCTTTTTATGTCTGTTGGAAAAGGGTCTTCTCTTAGCTTTTCTATCTTATCTATAACCCTCTTAGCGGTCTCTTTTTCACACTTCTTAAGAAATTTATTTGCTTGACTTGAGTATTCAGCATCAAACATTATAACCCAAGCTCTTTTTTCAAGTTTTCATGAGAAATTGTTTTTTCTTCTTTAAGCTCTTTCATAGCCTGCTCAAACCTTTTGCTTTCTTCACTTGTCATTATTGCATCTGGATCAAACATGTGTTTTTTTATAAAAATGACTTCTTTTTTTAGGTCTTTTAATTCGTCATAAATCTTATTGATTATTATTGTTTCGGTCATACGATTGTTATGTCTTTTATATTTATAAACATATCTGCTGCCTTTTTTTTAATTTATTTTGTTAAGAAGAATGTTTAATAATCTTGTACTCTATTTACTGTTTTGAAATATTGTATTGCATAAAAATCATGTGTGCTTATTGGAGTCACTCCTGCTGAAAATGCAACTGCTTCTGCTTCGGAATGTCTTTCTGCTTCTATTTCTATCAATCTGTTTGTTCTCTCTTCATCCTTTTTCGGACCTTGCTTTACCCTTACGGTAATTGGCTCTCCTAAGGGCTCTGGATTTACTCTTCTCCCCTCTGAATTAAAAAATCCATCAATTTTCCAAACTAATCTTTCTAGCTTTACCATATCTTTATTATTTTAAGAAAATTATTTAAAACTACTGAAAAGTTTTTTATATTCCATTTAGTTAATTATTTTATGAATTTTAATGAAAGAGTTTACGAAATTTGCAAGAAAATTCCAAAAGGAAGAGTTTCTACTTACAAGTCTATTGCAGAAGTTATGAATACTAAAGCTTACAGAGCTGTTGGAAGAGCTTTGGCTTGCAACCCTTACGCTCCAATCGTTCCTTGTCATCGTATTTTGAATTCTAAAGGAGAATTGTATGGTTTTAAAGGAAAAAAGGACAAAATAAGCTTAAAATTAAAAAAGGAGCTTTTAGAAATGGAAGGTATTGAATTTAATGGGAATTTTGTAGTTAACTTTAAAAGTGTATTCTATAAATTGAGATAATCTTTATTAAGCTTTTTACATTTTATGTTATTGAGGTGCTCTTTAAATTGAAACATGGCAAAAAACCAACAATCTTTGGAAAGGGAAGTAAAACTGCTGAGAAAACAGGTAAATACTTTGAATGAGAGAGTTAGGGATAGATTTGACTTTTTGCTAGATGAATTAAAAGAAATTGGATACAGGAACAAGTTTTCTTTAGAAAGAAATGAATCTAATGTTGTTAGTATGGTTTCTGCTATTGTTCCTAAAAAGAATTTATCTGATTTAGTATTGCCTTTTGATGTTGAATCTCAAGTGATCATGGCTCTTAAGCAGATTAACAACTATTCTAAGTTAGTTAAGGGATATGGCTTAAAGAAAATATTGAAAACCAATACTATTGCCTTGAACTTTATAGGATTGCCTGGAACTGGTAAAACTTTAACTGCTGAAGTTGTAGCAAAACACTTAGGGAAGAAACTTTATGTTGTTAGGTATTCTGATTTAGTTGATAGTTATGTTGGAGAGACCAGCAAAAATATTGTTAAAGTTTTTAATTATGCAAGAGAAAATTCAGCTGTTTTATTTTTTGATGAAGCAGATGCTATTGCCTCTACAAGAACTAATGTTATGAATGCTACTGATTCTGAGAATAATCTAGTTAGAAATGTTTTACTTAAGGAATTAGAAAATTTTAATGGTGTTGTTATATTTGCAACTAATTTAGCTGAAAATTTTGACAAGGCTTTTGAAAGAAGGATACATATGCACATTTTATTTAAGATGCCTGAAGCTCCTGATAGAGAGAGATTATGGAAGACTCTTTGTAAGGGCTTGAAAGTTCATAAAGATGTTAATTTCAAAGAATTAAGTCATCGCTATAGCTTTTCTGGTGGTAACGTAAGAAATGCGATTTTAAATGCTGCTAGAGTTGCTTTGAATTCTAATAAAAAATCTTTAACTATGGAAGACTTTGTTAAAGGTTGCGATTTAGTTGAAAAAGGAAGTTTAAGCATGACTTCTAGCGGTGTTAATAAAGAATTAAGGTATATTGGATAGGGCTTCTTTTATAATTTCTAATACGTGATATACTGTTATTTCACCTAATTCTGCAGTGAATCCTCCTGGTAAAAATCCTCCTGCTCCAGATTCTCTTCCACCCCCGTTGAAGGCTCTACCTAATAATAATAAATTTACCTCTTCTGTGTCTCTTGAAAAGATTATACTGTTGTCTTCATATGCGCATGCATATATTGGTAGGCCTGGATGTTTTCCTTGTAAATGCCTTACCCCTTCTTTCATATGCAATATCTGCGGAGCAAATCCTATCACTACTTCGTAATCTCTGCTTGGTGTTTGAACTTTTTCTATCCTTATAGTTTTTTCTAAACTTTGCTTAGCTGATTCAACTGCTGAACCATACTCTTCTAAAGCTACTTGAAAATGATCTGGCCAGAAATACTTAGAATCTAATAGTGATGCATTTTTTGGATGGTCTTTTGGTAGTGTTGCAAAATACTGAACCAATTCTATAGATCTTAACTCGGTTATTCTTTTGTCGGCTGCTGCTACTACCCATTCAAGTCTTCTTGTGTAAGCATCTAAACCCTGATACTGTAAATTCGGCATAAAGTCGCTATTACTCGCTATTTGTGATAATAACAATGCAGTTGGATCATTCGGTGTAAAGAAAAAATTTATTATTTCTGATGTGCATCTTCTTTCAAGATTGTCTGTTCCTCTCGGGACTACTATCCTTCTTGCTCCAACTTCATAGACCTGACTAGAATCCGGCCATCTGTGATGATCGTAGATCTCAAGGGATGTTGCTTGAGTTATTCTTCTTAGTTCGCCAACAAATTCCTGGCTTTCCCAACTTTTATTATGCCCTAAATCAAATATCCTTGCTACTTTTGCTTGTTCTAAATCAACTAACTTTAATGGTGCTACCATATCTTTATAATCTATATCTAAGTGGACTGTGTTTTGTCCGTTTGCTATACTCGCTCTTTCTAGAAGTGCGTGAGATAAAACTCCGTCTACATCATCGTAGTGACCTATTGCAACGTTAACCATATTAATCTTATAATAGAAAAACATTAAAAACTAACTTTTAATGTGTTTTTTGATTATATTCTTCAAATTCACTTTTTTTAAGATATAATGTTTTGCCATCAGATTCAATGCCGAAAAAAACTTCATCTTCTAGAGCACTGAAATTTCCAAGAAATCCTGTTTTCTTAACTCTTATCTGTGCAACTTTATCAGGAATTCCGTCACCATTAATATCTCTGTAGATTGGTGAACTTGGATTAATTGATTTTATTGTGAAATATGCTTGCCCCAGTGAGCTTATAACTCCTAGGGAAGTGAATGATATTAATAGTGTATTGTATAACCAATTTGAGTCCAATACTCTTTCCATTAGACCAGTTTTACTTTCTTCTATTTCTTTCATTTAAATCACATATTTTCCCAAGATAATAACTCTTTTAAACTTTCTTATTTAAATTTTAATTCAATTATTAGTTTACATACTAAAAATCTTATTCTAATTTTTAGAGGATTTTTGCGTATTCATGAGACAAATTGAAATAACTTTTTGCTTCTTCTACTGTTTTGTTTTTTTCTTGTTCTGAAATATTTGAATCTTGTAACTTGAAACAAGCTATTTTCCCCCGGATATAAGCTCTGTAACATTTGTAGAAATCTAATAAATATTTACCATCTTTGTCTTTCGATTCTTTAATATAACATTCAATGAACTTATCTGAGAGATTCTGTTTTTTGTGATAATCTAAATCCATTGCCAAGAATGCTGCTTCTGCCATTATATCAGAACAAGGAAATTTCATATTGAACACTATTCTGTCAAAAATATAAGTATCTTTTCCTAAACAAATATTTCCTGAGTGAAAATCTCCGTGGTTGTATCTTATTTTCTTTTCTTTTACCCTCTTATCAAAAACTTTTTTATTATCTTTTAAGAAAGAATCTATTTTGTTATTTATTAAGTTAAATTGCTGTTTAGTTATTGTTTTGTTTATGAATTCTTTTGTTTGATCAAAATTTTCCTGCCATAAGTTTTGGATTGCATCAAAAGAACCATATTGGTTTATTTCTTCATTTGATGGTGTTTTATTGTGAAAATCTGAAATTATTTTTGCTACTTTATACATGTCATTTTCTTTGACTTTATTTTGTTTTAATTTATTTGTTAAAATGTTATCTTGAGGGAATTGTTTCATCTTTAGGGCATATTCTATTACCTTACCATTTCCAGCTATCTGGATTTTGTTATTTTTTTCTGTTATTGGCAATATTTCTTTGTATAAATCCGGGCATAATAGACTGTTTAATTTTAGTTCTTTTTCTAGAATTTCTTTTCTCTTTTCTAATGTTGTATAATCTAAAAACCCTAAGTTTAATGGTTTGTTCAATTTATATGCATAATTTCCTGTTAAGAAAACGTAAGATACTGCTGTGTGAATTAACTCTATTTCACTAACTTCTTCTTTGTACACTTCTTTTTTTGAAAGAGCATCAATTATCTTTTTTACATGTTCCACAAATTTTTGTATTAAATAATCTTTTTAAATTTATCTAGAACAAAATATCTATATTAATCTCTAATGCTGTTACAGGAACTTCTATTTTAAAATTCTCTAGAACCTGAGGATGGATTTCTCCTAAAACACCAATTTCTTTTTTATTAAATCTTATTTTACCCGCTCTTCCTTTTATGAAGCTCGAATGATCAAACGTTTCTAATTCAAATTCTTTTCCCAAATTTAAAAATAATGATTCTAAAACTTGTTTTATTTCTGTAAAATTTGTTGAATTATTTGCTATGATTACTGCTAAATTATTTTTTTCTTCTGATTCAAAAACTTCTGAGATTTCAAATAATTTTTGCGGATATTCATGGTGGGTGTTTTCTGATAAAATCTGGAATAAAGAAGGCAGTAAAGAATTTCTTAATGTGTTATATTCCTGGTTTATTGAATTCATTACCTTCATTGTTTTGTTATTTAAATTCATTTTTTTATTTACATTTTCATCTGATGTTAAGTGGAAAGTTGATGTTTCTAACAGATTTAAACCTATTAATACTTCTGCTATTTTATCCTTAAATTTATTTAAACTGGATTCTTCTGCTACTGTAGAAACATTAGGTATCATTGATTTTAAGTTTTCATAACCATAAGCTATTGCTATGTCTTCCACTAAATCTATTTCGTGCAAGATGTCTGTCCTGTATTTAGGAACTAAAACTTTTTTTCCTTTAATGCCGTAGCCCATTCTTTCTAATAGTTTTTTTATTTCATTATCTTTTAGATTTAAGCCTAGAACTTTATTTACGTAGTTTTTGTTTATTGACATTAATTCTGGAGTTAAATTTGGAGTTATCTCTTTTTTATTATTTCTTGTAATTGTTACTTCATAAATTTCTCCATCCATGTCTGCTAAAGCTGTTACTATTATGTTTAATGTCTTGTTTAAAGTTTCTTGACTGAAACCAGAGCACTCTATGAAAACGTCTTTTGTTGATTCTGTAACTTTTCCTGTATTGTATGAATTTATTATTGGAGGCAAAGATAGTATTTCTGTGTTTGCATCTATGAAAACTGGATATAAAGAATGATTTTTCAATAAATGAGCAAATTCCTTTCCTGTCGGATGATTTTTTAAAATTTCTATAGCTGATAAACGTTTTTCTGATTCTAAAGGTCTAAAGATTATTTTTTCTGGTGGTAATGCTAGGTATTTTAAAGGAAATTTTATTTTTTCTAAAGGATAAATGCCTATAGAAGCTTTTCTTCTGTTTCTACCATAAGTTACATGCAGTTTTTCCTGGATTTGAATTATGCTTTTTATTTTTTCATCTGACAATTTTAAGTTTTTAACTACTGCACAAACTGTGTTTGGCCTTATGTTAGAAACTGAATTTTCTATTATTACTTTGTAATTTGATTTTTTTACTTTATAATCTCTTAAACCCGGTTTTATGTTCATAAAAGATGATAAAGCTCTTGCAAAACCTTGTTCTGAAAGCATATCCGGCCTGTTTGGGAAAATTTCAACTACTATTTCATTGTCATTGATTTCTTCTAAATCTGTGCCGATCATGGAAATCCTGTCTTTTAAAGTTTCTAATGGAACTTTTTTATTTAATAAAAATTCAACTTCTTTTCTGTTTAATTTTACTGTTGGCATTGTTTATTGTAAACGTTTTTTATTTAAAAAGCTATTTCTTCTTCAGTTTTCTTTCTAGAAGGTCTTCACTGATTTTTCTGATTTTGTTTAAAACTTCTTTAGGGATGTCAGCTTTCAGGTCTTCTTTTAACTCATATAAAAAATCAAAAAGAAAAACGGGGAATAAGTAAGGCGTAACTTCTGCCTGGTAAATGCTTTCTTTAATGATTATCTCCCAGTTAATCTTTGCAAGCCTAATAATTTCAAGAGCATCTTTTCTGTCTCCTGCCCTTTCAGTAGCGCATTTAGTTATTATTAAATCTTCAGGGGCAAGAACTTTTATAATCAAATTGTTATACTCGTAAATCATTTCAATTCTGTCTTTCATTGAATCACTTAGAACTGTACTTATGATTTTATTTAAGAATAGATCAAATCTGACCTCTTCTCTTTCTAACAGTATGGGCGTATTTTTCTTTTTGAAGTAAAGGACTTTAACCTTACTTTTTCTTTCTTCATAGCCCAATATTTTTAATGAGTTTATAACTTCATTTCTATCATTCTCATGTTCAAAAACTAGATCAATGTCTTTTGTACTGCCTTTCATACCATAGTACATCATAGCACTTCCGCCAATAACATAGCATTCAATCTTTTTCTTTAGTTTTTCTCCTACATTTTTGAACAAATCATTTTGCTGGTTTAATTCAATCATTCTTCATACCTGTCCAAATCCTGCCTGTTAAAAGGAATAAAAACATTCCACTCTTTTTCTATATCTTGGAAGCTTTTAGATTTGAAATTTTTGATAATATGCTTTTTTTCATTTCTTGCACTTAATAACAATTTTCTTGTTTTTTTGTCCATTTTCCTTACTCTTATTACTCTCTTAGCTACATCATATAAAGCTCCTACTTTTCTTCTAACATTTTCTTCTTTAGCATAATTATACAATCTTGACCAGCTTTTTATTTTATTGAATAAGGCTAATGATGCAAGTATAAGCCTAAACTCTTTGCTTTTGATTGCTCTAACAATAGCTTCTTCCACTTCTATCTTTTTGCCTATTACTCTGTGCTCATATGGCTTGTGTAATTTTATAGGGGAATTTTCGTTTACTACTTCATATAATCCGGGGTTTCCTATTTTTTGTATTTTTATCCTTGAAATTTTGTAGAATCTTGGTTGTTTTCCTCCTCCAGAGGTTTCAACATACCCCATTTTTTTCAAGATGTGTATTTTTTTTATAGCTGTACTTCTTTTAATGCCTAGCGTTTTTACTATTGAACTTATTGTGTTTAATCCCTCTAATTTCTTTAAAATAGTCTCTATGGATTCTTTCATAGGGGTAATGTATACGAACTAATATATAAACTTTTCTCTATATCCAGGTTTTAACCTTGGCTATAACTATTTTTAGAACTGTTGAATCATAAGCAGGGCAATTATCTGTGCATGGGGCATTTTGGTTGCTTGTTTTTACAGGTATTGATGTTTCTGCCTTGTTTCCTCTTTGGTCTTCTGCTACTACTTTAATACTGAAATCATTATTATCGCATTTTAAAGTGTCAAAATCTTTTGTTGATACTACATTTGTATTTGGTGGATTTGGTGCATAGAATGCTGAGCCTAACAAGTTGCAATCTATTGCATTACAAAAAGTACAAGAACCTTGATTATTCACTACATTTACTGGAGAATATGATGGTGCTTGGTTTGCTCCTGATGATTTCTTTTCTATATACCATTTGATTTTGCTTATGCTTGAGTCACTTTGTGCTTTTACCTGAATATTTGTTAATCCTGATAATGTTGAGCCTGATGCTGGATTTTGAATTTCTATCTTTGGTAAAGTGTAGCCTGTTTTTGTTATTATAATATCAGGGCTTACTGATAAATAGGACTTAAATGTGTATGGTGAACCTGGTTGGCTGGGTGTTGTCAAATATTGGACTACCCCTGGGTAAACGTTTGCTGGTGAGAATGTTGCTATGCATGAATTTCCCTGAACTTGACAATTTGCTGTGCTTATGTAATAATCTGTTCCTGAAATTACTCTCCACAAGCTTATTGCCCTTACTGTTGGCGAGCTAAATTCTACTTTTATTGTTAATTGTTCACTTTGAGAAGCTGGGTCTTTAAACTGTGAAAAACTTATACTTCCACATGTCCCACAATCTGGGTCGCAAATATTACATCTTTTTCCAACTTCATTTAAAGGACAAGAAGACCAGTCTCCGTAGTTTTCTGGGCAAAAATTATCTGATGTTGAGGAACATGATTTAGTTGTTGTTGAACAAAATTTAGCTCCTGTACATTCATTATTTACATCTGTTATTACTCCTATTGGTGTTTGGAATTTGTCTGTTACCCCGAATAGTGTTTCAGTACAGCAGGCTCCTTCATAAGGTAATGGTGTTGGAGAGTCTAGGAAACAACCATTTGTTGTAAAATAACTTGAACTTGTTGGGTCGTATGGGCAAGTTGAGCTACAACGAGTCGCTTCTGACAACTCACATTTATTTGTGAATGGGTCCCAATATTCATATATTTTTTCACAACATCCTCCCGTGGGATCACTAGGGACCTCTTTTGAATAATACAAATCTCTTCCCGTTGTTGCATCTGTTGCACAACATTGCAAAGAATCTGAATCTGCTTTAGCTTCTCCTCGATTATAGCATGTTTTGGCTTGAGTTATGGAGCAACAAATCTTGTTTGTTGTTGATAATGCATTACAATCAGCTACATGAGAATCTGTATTTTGATATAAAGACAATAAACAAGTCTCTCCTGTGTTGCATCCAGAAGTGCTAAATCTGCAGTCAATACTTGATTGATCTCTTACTGATAAGCATATTGATTCTGCTTGTCCATTTGGATCTACATGAGAATCATCAGTTAAATAAACATAAGCAGCATCGCTTTTTTGAGGAACTGTTGCAACACACGAATTACTTAATGATGTTCCCGCGCAGCATAACTTGTAAGGAAATCTATTAACATCTTTTGATATATGTGAATCTTCCATATTCACCATGGATGCTATTGCTATTTCTCCTGAGGCACATGAAGTTTTAACTGAACAAGAGGTTAATGATGCAGGACTTGGGGGTACAGCAGCTAGTACTTGAAAATTGAATGTTGTAGTTTCTGTTGGGGCATTAACCGTTGTTGCTTTTATGGAACATGTTCCAACCGCTAAACCTTTTGGATAAGATCTGATTTGATTATTTGTGTAGATGCTTGTGCCTTGGAATTTGCAAATTGTTGGTGTTAGCGTTTCCCAGTTAACATTGTCTGTTGTTCCAGTTCTTACTAAGGTATCTGTTTCTCCTACATTAATTGGAGAGAAAGCAGATTGTACCATTATAGTCGCTTCAGATTCTAGGGCTATTGAAATTAATGATAGGATTAATAAGAATACTAAAACTACACCCCTTTTCATAGAATCTAAGATAATTTGGTTATTTAAAAAGTATTTGGATTTGTTTGTGGGAAGATTTATTAGCAATTAAATTATAAAAATATTTATGATATGTAAGATACCTTTTAAAAAATTTATTGGTGAAATTTCGAATGCTGAATTTATAATCATAGGAGAGTTACACGGCACAAAAGAAATTCCAATAGCAATTAGAACTATTATCAAACATCTAAAGATAGATAGATTGTACTTTGAAATTCCTGACATATACCAAAGTGATATCAAGAGATTTTTTGAAAAAAATAAAGATGGAAGAGGAAGCAAGGAATATTTTAATCTTATACGCTATTTCTCAAGAAGCATAAAGTTAAAATTTATAGAGTCTACCAAAGTAATAAACAAAGACAAAGGAATGTTCAAAAACGTTATTAATTCTTTACGTGGAAAAGGATTGGTAGTTTGTGGAAACATGCACGGATCATACAACAATATTCTATTTTTTCAGAAGACTTTTGGGCATTATATGAAGCAAGCTTTGAAAGATAAAGTTGTTAATATCAATATTATTCCTATAAGCGGAGGATATTATAATTTTGGAATAAGGAAAGTAATTGAGAAGAAAATATCGCTTGGAGTATACAAGAATTTTGAGAAAGGTTATGATTATACCTATTTTATAGATAAATCTACACCTTGTTCTTTCATAAGTTAGCTAAAAATCTTTGTATTTTTATTGTTTTGGAAATGCTTTGCTTAATTTTGTTAATAAGACCTTATTATATGTTCCATAGACTATATGCACTTGGAACACCCCACTTAAGATAATATTTCTTAATCTTTTTTTAGTGAATATTTCATCCCTTGTAAATAGTAACTTTTATAAAGTAAGAGATATATCTCTTAAAGATGAAAAAACCTATTAGGAAAAGAATTGGAATAATCGGGTTAAGTCTAGTCCCCTTATTGGGTTGTGGTAGTGGGAATAACCCCGTTAGTGTTGATTCTGAAAACACAAATAGGATTAGTAACCTACAAGATGCTAGGGCTAAGCTAGCAAGATATACTGATAATCTTCTTTTAGAAGAAAAAATTGATTCTGTTCTTGAGGGATTTAGAACGCGTGCTAAACCTGTTTCTTTTGAGGATACTGTTTATGATGCTAGGAAAGTGGGTGGTGACTTTAATTATGATCATAATATCTATTTTGATGACTTTTATTTATTTGTTGAACATTTTGGTAGTAGTGGAGAAGAATCACTTTCTGACGTGAATGAGGATGGCAAAGTTGACTCTAGAGACTTTACTGATTTTAACATGGCTTATGATTATAGAAATAATTTTGACGATTATACATCTTCTCGTTTTGATTTAAATGATGACAATGTAATAGATATTAGTGATGAGACTATTTTAACAGATCTTTATGAAAAGAATGGGAATTTAAGTGTTCATTGCGATTTAAACTTTTATGTAGAATCTGGGTCTGAACTAAAAATGATTTCATTACGCGGAATAGACTATAATGGAAATAGTATATTTGATCAAAGCGATATTGAAATTCTTGTTAGGAATTTTGGAAAGGAAATTTATACTGGCGAATTAGATAGAGATGAACTGGATTTAAATAAAGATGGAGCAATAGACGGAAAAGATTTTTCTACTTTTTCAGAAGATTATAGAAGAAATTTTGGAAGGACTTTAGACTTTGATTTATACGATTATGATATAAATGGTGATTCTCGAGTAGATTTTGATGACTTTTTTATTTTTGCCGATAACTTTGGAAAAACTGTAAATGAAAGACCCGATATTAGTCGTATTGATGATAAAGGTGAGCTAGAAATTGATAGGGATATAGAATTTCTCGTTAAAGCTCATGATTTAGAAAGAGATAATCTAACATATAAATGGTTTGTTGGGGGGGAAGTTGTTTTTGGAATGACTAGTGACAAATTGGTTTGGAGATTTGATCAACCTGGAGACTATGAAATATCTGTTATAGCTACTGATGAATACGGCGGAGAGAGCAGTTTATATGGTGATATTTTTGCTATATCTGACCGATTTATAGAAGATCTTTTTAATCTTTATAATTTGCGTGTACCCTCTAGGTTTAATGACGTCGAGTTTGAGTCTATGAGCTTAGTCAATCCCTCTGAATCTGAGGGAATATCCAATGTTGGTAGGTTTTATGATCCTAGAAACTTTGATTCTTCAATTCAAGTAACTTATGGGGGTTTTGGTTTGGACAATGTTGTTCTAAATATCTATAGATTTAACTCGGAAGTAGAGGTCTGTATAAATCATAGAAATGCAATACAAGAGGGGCTAGAGTTATATAGCTCTATGGGCGATTCTGTACATTCTATAGGTCCAACTGCTATATCTGAAGATGAGAGTAATAGATTAAATAGGGAAAATGGTTATTTCTATTTTGATTCTGGTGAAGGTAGTATTTTTGGAATTATCTTTAATGATAATGATAATCTTTATGAAATTTTATACCCCATTCATGAAAGCCAGGAAGCTTTAGATTTAGTTAAAGCTCTTGATAAAGGTAAATTTTTTGCAGAAACTATTGCTAGAAAAAACTAAAATTTATAAACCCTAATTATTTGAAAAGTCTTTCTATTTTTAATGTAACTTTTTAACTTCTTTTTCTAGAATTTTGACTCTTGTTGGTGTAGCAATCCCCCCATATCCGAGTCTTAACTTTAGCTATAACTATTCATAGATTTTGCTTCTATGCTCAAACCTTAAAAAATATATTTTGTTACCCCTAAATGGATATACCCCTATAAATAACTCGATTTGATAAAGATTAGTAAGATACGAGTTTAACATCTAAACATTTTTCTTAAAAAATCTCTTTTTTAATTCAAGAAAAATTTTAGCATTATCTTTAGCATCTTCTAAAGCCTCGTGAGTAAGATTTCTTTCCCTTAATAAGTCAATTTTGGCTTGTAAATCTTTATTTAATCCTTTATTTAGAGAATTTAGATTTTGAGAGTTATAACCTAATGGATTTTCATTTAAAAAGTGCCAAAAATACCAGCACACAAACATCCAATCAAAACCATTATTATCTGATATGAAAACAGGTTTGCCTAAAGAATTCTTTAGAACCCATTCTTTAAATTTTTGCATCGCTTCTTTTGCATCCACTGCATCTGTTTCATCTACAAATCGTCTTTGATTTGGATCAAATTTTTCAGATATTGGTTTAATATTTATTTTAAAAGTCTTATTTAGTTCTTCATCAGCAATTACTGCACCTAGTGAAGTCATAGAATAATCTCCTGGTATTGGCCCATTTGCTTCAATATCTACCACTATATAAGTTTTCATTTTTGAATTATCTCCTTATTAAAAAGATGAATGGCTTGCCAACGCGACTTTTTGATTTTTGCGTCAAAATAAACGTTATAGGATAAAAACTTTTCATCTATATAAAGTTCTTCAATTACACAAGGATCTAGTTTAGTTAAATCTTTAACCCTGACAAACGGAGAAATTTTAAATATAATTGGAGTTTTTGGATGCAACTTCCTAAGATTTAGATACAATTCATCGGTTCTAGGGCATGTTTTGAAAGGATCTATATTCTGTTTTTTTATTGGATGATATAGATTTTCTCTCCAGTCTACATCCACATAAATGGCATCAAAACCCCCTAATCTTTTTAATTCATTAAAGTTTTCAGCATCAATCTTTTTAAACTCTACATTTTTGTTAACTTTGAAAAGTAAGGCATTATCTTTTGCTGCATTGAGTCTATCTTTGTTGATGTCTATTGCGATTACTTTATGTTTCTTTGCTAATATAACGCTTTTCAATCCAGCTGCGCAGCAAACCTCAAGAACTTTTCCAGAATCGATATAGTCTGATAGGTATTCTGTTTCTTTTTCCCAAGAACCCATAAAGAGAGCTTCTAAATCTCCTTTTATTTTTGAGATTTCTTCAGTATAGTTAGGAAACCTCTCTTCCAGTAAGGCCTCTATTTTTTCTCTTGTAAAATTAGAAATATTGTAGGATTTTTTTGCAATAACCACGCCATTTACTCTTATTTCATTACCTTTTTGTTTATTGACTAATTCTTTGGCTAATTCTAAATTACCTTCAGATATGCCCTCGGAAACTGGAATTCTAGAAATTACGTAAAGATTTTTTTCTAAATTAGCCGAGTTTTTCCAAAGCCTAAAATCCACTCTCGCTTTAAATAATTTGTCGTAGACTATATCAACGTCTTTATTTTTTGAAATCAATTCTTTAAAGTTTTCTGAAGTAAATGCCCCCAATGTCCATTTACCGAATACAGATTTGTGAAATTGAAATATTTTATCTTTTTCAGACCAGCAAACACAGATTAATAATCCTCCTTCGGCAAGGTTTTTTAAACATTTTTCAATAACTGAATTTTTATTATGAAAATAATATATAGACTGGTTGAAGATGAAGACATCAAACTTTCTTTCTAAATCTTTATTAAGGAAATCTCCATGAATGATTTTTCCATTAGGAAAAGTGACTTTCGCTTCCTCTACAGCTTTTTCATCACTATCAATACCTATTACTCCCACCATAAATCCTTTTTCTTCTAAAGTAGTTACTATCTTTTTCAGATAATGCCCGTCTCCAATTCCAACATCAAACCAGCGTATCCTATTTGTTGAGATATTTTTGATTATTCCTTCTATTAACATATCAAATTCACTTCCCCCTACAAGAGATTTCTTGAATTCTTTCAGACATTCTTCATAATTTAGTTTATTGTTCATTTTTTCCTTATCTTAAGATTTTCAAAATTTCCAATGATCCTTTTTGCAGATTCTTGAATATACTTGTACATCTCCCTTGTAACCTTCTCTGTGAATGAGCGCCCTCCTAAAAAAGGATAATCAATTATTAAAGGATCTAATGAATATATTAAATTATTTGGGCTAAAATTTATTCTTAAAGAATCGTTTCCAGCTACATAGTTTAACATTGTATCAAAGTCTTGAAAATGTAAAATCATTAGCTCGCAACTTATCCCTTTAACTTCTTTATATACCTCTATTTGCTCAAAAAATTCTTTTATTAGAATAACATTTCTAGAATGAGTGGCTCGCTTATGCATATTGATAAAATCTGGATGATAAAAAGCATCTTGTTCGTAAGTTTGAATGCATCCATTGGGATCTCTCATAGGAACTAGAACAAAATCCATCCTGCCATGCTTTCCGCTTATTTTTATGTAGCCATATTTCTGGTTCTGATTTACACCAGTAACGTCTAACCCTGTTTCTCTTATCCTACTTAAGAATTCTTCGTTACTCATTGGGTTCTGAAAAGCTACTGCAAAATCTAAATCCCCTTCTCCACGTCTCATAGTTCTTGTTGCAGAGGAACCAACAAGTTTCATTAATGGCCTATTCTCCGGAAAGTAGGCTAAAACCGTCTCTTCCAAACTGTCTAGACATAAATGGAATCTATTCCAGTCGGTAAATCTTGCATTCTCATATACTTTTGAGTAGTGCTCTAATCTTGGATTATTACTCAATCCTTGTTGAATCTGTTTTCCCATATCGTATATGCTACCTTAACCCACAAAGGAGGAATTATTGGAGTATTATAAAGCTATACTATATACTCTATATATTATATATACTATTTTGAAGTGGTGAAATTTCTATAAACACTAAAATCAAATAGAAAAAGAACTAAAATTAGGCATACCTATTCGTTAACTATTAAATCAGAAACATCATTAGGTGTTGTTCCTATAGGTCTTACACCGTGATATTTGATTATTTGAGCATCTCTTTCTGTTATTTCATCTGTTCCACCATCTAAGAAGACTGAACTACCTGTTGATCTTATTCTTGCGTCTAAATCTGTAGTTGGTTCGTTCCATAATCCTCCTGCTCCAAGAACTTCGTTAAGGGCAGTATGTTTGTTTGTAAATCCTGGGCCGTATCTTGCGAGTGAGGATATAGCTTTACCACTTTCATCTATCCACGGACTACCACTTCCTATTGCCCCTAATGGTAATCCAGAATCCCAGAAAAATAGGGCATATCCTTTTGGAACCATCATTCCCCCTTTAGGATTAGAAATGTATTCGGGAGCATTAGTACCTATTTCAATTTTTGGAGTTTTTTTTCCGTCAGTGTCAATTCTGACAAATTCATTAATAGAATTAACAACATTATCGATCTCAAATTGTTGAGGTATTTTTCCTTTTGGATCTGGTCTATGCTTATTTCTTGCAGGACCAACATCAACATAAAACGTAATATCATCATAATCATATCTAACAACTTTTCCACTTAAAACAGTCCACGCATATTCTAAGTCAAAATCTTTTGGCAATAGTGTTTCATTGTATACAGTGCTTCCATTTACTCTTACTCTTTCTGCTCTAGGAATTGTTCTTTTATCTAGGTCAACTTTTAAATTAAATAAATCTTGAGTTGTTGGTTTTGCAGCGGATACTTCTCCATCCGTAAATGCTAACGTATAAACTCCGTCTGGAACATCAATAGCATATGTTCCACCTAATGCTTCTTCTAAAGTATGAAGTTTTGGACTTCTTATAAACCCCCTTTTTATTAAACCCCAACTAGAAGGTTCAACTGCTGTTGGAGGTAAACCTGTTGTTGTTTCATAAACATCTCCAGACTCATTAACTAATGTAACATTAATATCATTATAAGGAGAATTAGAAAACATATCAGTAACTTTTCCAGATAATGTTCCAGCATCTGATTTTAAAGGCAATAATGACAAAGCAGATACACCTAAAGCGTATATTGAAGTTCTTAGACTTTTCATATTTATTCCTTAAATTTTGCTAATTTAATTGGTCATTTTCTCTTTAAATACTTTTCTCTTTTTGTTTATTTGAGAGTAGTGAATAAACTAGATTTTATCTTTAATTTTTAAAAAGAATTCTTTGTCTTTTTTATGGGTCAATAAATTTGCAACATCTTTTTTATCAACCCATCTCGCTTTAGGATTGCGAGGATCGATAGGCTTTAACTTTTCTTCATTAGTTTCAAATAAAAACATGAATATAGTTTTTAATTCAGATTTATCATCCTCATTGTTTAAATCCATCTTATATCTTTTGTAGCTTCCTAACTCTTTGATTAGTTTCAATTTTTTTATGCCTGCTTCTTCATAAATTTCTCTTTTAGCCGCTTGAATTTTATCTTCATTTATTTCAATTCCGCCTTTTGGTAAAGACTAGGAAAGTCCTCTTTGGTTAACTATAAGAACTTGATTTTTAGAATTTAGAACTACGCCTCCAGCACTTGTGGTTTTTTTCATTCTTTTAAATTTTCGCAATATTCTTTGTAAAATCTCAATATTTCATCAGCTTTTCTAGGATTTAAAGAATAGTGAATTTCCCCTGTTTTTTTAGCTGACAGAATCCATTCACTCTTTTCCAATTCTTTTAAAGCCAATTTAGTGAGCTTATTCCCTCTTAGATGAGAAGGTAGTCCCTTTAACACATTTTCAGTATGAGAACCGCCCCATTTTCTCCAGTGAACTAATTTCTTGATGATTTGTTTTTTAATTTCAAGAGAATCTATAGCCATCTGTGTTCTATAGTTTTTTAATATATTAAGCTTTCTTTCTATTAAGAGACGATATTGTCTCAAAATAGAAATATTTAAATAAAAGAAATAGATATTTATTTTATGGAAATTAAATCTTTATTCATAGAGTTTATGGGAGACTCCCCCCACGTAAGAATTATTGACTACCTTTTGACAATGGGAGAACTAGATTTTTCTATAACAGATATGGCAGAAAATGCAGGGGTAGGAAGGGCAACTCTTTATAGGATATGGAGTAATTTAATTAAATATGAAATTATTACACATACTAGAGATATAGGCAAGGCTAAACTGTTTAAGTTAAATACAGAAAATAAAAAAATTCAAAAGTTAAAAGAAATATATGATATGCTGGCTTTAGAGGAATTAAGTAAATATGCTGAGATGGGAAAAATGAAACTTGTAGCTGTATGATTCTTTTTACTTCAACCAAACTTGGGCTTCTCTTAATTTTTTAACGTCATTTTTATACAAATCTCTTAAATCTTTAATGTCATAATAATCGACTATGATTCTGTCTACGCCTAAACCCCAAGCTAAAACTGGAATATCTTTGCCTAATAAAGGAACAACTACTTCTGGTCTTAAGATTCCAGCACCGCCTAATTCAACCCATTTTTTTCTGATAGGATGGTAAACGTCTACTTCAATTCCAGGCTCAACATAGGGGAAATAGCCTGGTCTTACTCTAATTTTTTCAAATCCCATTTTAGAAAAGAATTCTTTTAGATAGCCAATTAAATTTTGCAAGTTAGCATTTTCATCTATTACAATGCCCTCTGTTTGAGTAAATTCAAATAAGTGAGACCAGTCTAGTGTTTCATTTCTGAAAACTTTTCCAACTGAGAAAAATTTAGCAGGAAACTCTTTTAATTCTGACAAAGTTTTTGCCGATAAACAGGTAGTATGAGTTCTAAGAACTAATTTTTTTGCTTCTTCAGGATTCCAAGCATATTGCCAACCTTTAGATTTGACTAATTTACCTGATTCATGCATGTCTTTTACTTTAGAAACTAATTTTTTATCTGGTAAATCTGCTTTGTTAGGATAATCGAGGAAGAATGTATCTTGAAGTTCTCTTACCGGATGATCTTGAGCTGTGAATAATGCATCAAAATTCCAAAAAGATGATTGGATTAATGGACCTTCCATTTCTTTAAAACCTAGATCTAGCCAGATTCTTTTTATGTATTTAGAAGCTTGATTTGAAAAGTGTCTTTTTCCCGGGTAAATCTTTGAAGCTTGAGTTTTAATATCATATCTTCTGAAATTTTTATTTTTCCACTCTTTTGATAATAAGATTTTAGTGTTTAAAGATTCTATTAGATTTTCATTTAATCTTAATTTAGATATTTCTTTTCCTAAACTTGTTAATGAAAAATTTACCTCTTTAATTAAATCTGTTTTTATTAACTCTTTTCTTGAGCTTAACTCATTGTAAATTGTAATTTCTTCTTTTATTAATGATTTTGTCTCTCTTGGTAATTTTTTTAAGAATGATTCTTCTGGAAATTCTTTGCTTAATAATTTCTTGCCTTCTTCTGTTATTGAAACTTTATCTTTTAATGTTATTGCATTTTTCTTCTTTAATGAGCCTATTGAAATGTTTAATTCGTTTTGGTCTAAAGATGTTTTATCTTGAATTTCTTTTAATGTTAAAGGAGAATTTTTAATTGATTCTAGAAATCTTTTTTCTGGCAATCCTTTTTTAATGTAATTTGAACCGTTATTGTCTATTGAGATTATTTCCTTAGTTGATCTTTGTAAAGTTACTAACTTTTTATTTTCCAGCCATTGCAAGGCTCTTAGAACTTCAACTTCTTCTAACTTTGACTCTTTTATTAAATCTTTTAGAGAATTAGTTTTTTGCAAATATGGCAAAACTTTTCTTTCTAAAGGATGCAAACTTTCTAACAATTCCTGCATTTAGATTTAAGGAATTATGTAATTTAAATATGTTTTTATTGAGATTTTGCTATATCTTCTAATAAATTAATCGCTTTTGTTAACATTTTTCTTGGTGTTAATATCTGGGACTTTTCCTTTTTTTCTGTATACCTGTATAAATCTATATGCTCTAAAACTCCTCTAAGACTGGCTGCTACACTTGACACTATTTGAGTTTCTGGGTTGTTTGCAAGTGCTGTGTAAACTTCTTCAAGTGTTTTTCTATCTATATGCTGGATTACTCCTTCTGATTCTTCAATTACTTTTTTTAATGATTCTAATTGGGATTCGTAAGTTGCCATTTTAATCTAAACAATCCTCTAATTTTTTATAATTCCTTATTGGTATTGGAACTGGCTGTGGTTGAGGTAACCAGTCTTTTGCTTTTTCTTTAAATTCTTCTATTTTAGCTTTTGCTAATTTGTAGGTTTTTTCTCTAAGTGTTTCTTTTTGTAATAATTTGGGGTTTCTGGCTTTAAGATACATTGAAGATGCGATACCTATATGTGCTAAACCTGTTTGTACTAAAAATGGTGTTTCATTTGGCATTGGTTCTCCGTTAGCAAAATAATTGTAAACGTCGTATCCTGATCTTCCAAGTAAGATGATTCCTGTTAATAACATCGGTAATCTTACAATTGGATTAGTTTGCGTGGATATAAGCCTTGGGCCAATAGGTTGTGCATCATCACTATCTACAATTTCATCTTTTATTAACCCCATCAATCCAATAATATTTTGGCCCATGTCAAGACCTCCAAATACACCAGATCCAAAAAGTACAGTATAGTGTTCCGTTGGTTTAAACTGAGGTATATTACAAAGAAGCATAATGGAAGGAAAACTGATTGCAGAACTTAAAACATAAATATTTCTTCCTTTATCTTCCCATTTTTTAGCTACTTTAGTATATTGTCTAAGGGCTTGCTCATCCAGCCATTTAACCGAAGCTAAATATTTTTCAAGGCTCATTTTGTTCTTTTGTTAGATATTGATTATATGTAAAATAACTAAACACCTTCTGGGATAATCTGCTTAGAAGTGTGTCTGCTCTTTCTGGATTTTTTTCATAATCTTGATTAACCCAAACTTTTTTATTGGTTCTATGGCTCCTTACCCATAAACAATCTATTTTTCCGTCTTGGGGGGGTATTTCTTTTGATTCTAATAGCCTCTCGTCTGGATTTTTAAAATCTCCATCGATTATTCCTATATCCGTCTCAAAATCTTTATTGTTAATATGTAAACCTGTTACTTGATTATTTGGATAATGTAATGCCCATACTGTAACTGTTTGTCCTATGCTTGAACTATCAATATAACCATTTCTCATTAATTCAGATAAACCACTACTATCTGCAAGTCCTTGAGTTAGTATTACTTCTCTTCTGTTTCTTTCAACGTTGCTTCTTTCAGTATCACTACTGTTACTACAACCGTTTAATGCTACTAAAGCTAATCCTCCAAGGAGCATTGCTATATTTTTTCTTTTCATTTTGTTCTCCTATTTCTTTTGCAAAGAATTCCAACTTATGTTGAACATGTTTTCCAAAGCAGATGTGAAAAATGGTGAATCTACCCAGATTGCTGTGTCATAGCTTTCATGCACTTTATCATCATCTAAGACCATGAATAACATTTCTTTTCCATCTATTAAGCAGAATCTTGCGGTTATTTTGTCTACGTTTTTAACTTCAGCTACATTTTTTAAATCTTCAGCTACTCTTTTTGCTGCTTCTGAGTTAATTGGAGCTGCAATTCTCATTTTTATTTTTTTAGCTTTTAATTTTTTTCCTGCAGACAGCAATAAATCTTTCTTTCTTACTAATCCTTTTTCTGTAGTCATGATTATTACAGAATCTTTTGCTTTATTTAACATTACAGATAATTGGGAATAAATATTATTCCTGCCCCTCATAGCTCCGGATAAATCATTAACATCTACATTTGCAATTCCCTGAGTGTAAAGAGTTTGCAGCTCGTCATAAGTTTCAGTAGTTCTTACGTTTTCTAAGTTTTTAATTTTTTCATCTACTTTTTCTTTTATTCTGTCTTTTACTCTCTTAACAATATTTTCTGGTCTTATTGCCATGTATTTTATTGGTTTTCCTAATTTTACCATTATGAATCCTTTTTTCTCTAAAGATTCCAGAACATCATATGACCTGGATCTTGGAACATTAGACATGTCTGATAATTCCCCAGCTGCAGCTACCCCTTTGGACAATAAAGCTGTCCAAATCTTTACTTCATATATGTTTAGATCAAAAGCTGATCTTAACTTTTTAATAAATTCATCTTTGACTATCATTTTATTTTTCCTCTGGTCTGTTTTCTGCATATAAATCTAATTCATCACATCTTGATTCTAACACACTTCTTGGATTTTGTATACCTTCCCTTAACTGCCCTACTTCTCTTCCTTTCTGCATGATTATATAGACTCCTTCACATTTCTCAAGAACTGCAAAACCCAATCCTTCTATTTCTTGAACTAAGCTACTTGCAGGGGAACTTAGCTTGTGGTATTTTGTTTCCATCGTAGTTAAAATTGAGTTGAGAGGATTTATAAACCTTTCTATTTGTTATTACTTGATGATGGTTAAAATAAGACTTAAAAGATAGTAATTAATTTGGCTTATGGAAACTCAAAAACATTTAACTTCTTTGGAATTTGCCTTTTGGAACTTAAAATAAAAAAAGAAAAAAAATTAGATCACTGCCAAATCTTGGTCAAGTGAATCTAATTCTGAGCTGTCTAAAGATGATAGTTCTTCTTCATCTATCTCTGATGTTGCTGTTGTGTCTGCGGCTTTTTCTACTGATGGTTCTGGGCTAGCTCCTGAATTTGCTGCTGGAACTTCCTTGCTTCCACATCCTGCAACTACTAGTAAGGCAGCTATTGCTAATATTGCGAACAAAGACTTATGCATTTTCGCCTCCTTCTGTTTCAGCAATTTCTTCTACTTTTTCAGCATCTACATCAAGATTCAAAGACTTTGCAGTTGATCTTATCTCTACTAATTTCTTGTGAGCTTCCCTAACTGTTTCTGCAGCTTTCTTTGTTGCTTCTATGAAACTTTTTACTGCTGTTTTCTTTGCTTCCACATCTTCAGCGTTTTTTGCTGATTCAAATGCTGTTTTGGCATCTGCGCACTGTGTTTTTGCAGTTTCCAATAATGTGCTTAATTCCCCTATCTGAGAATTTAGAGTAGTTGTGTCTGAACCCCTTTCTTCAGCTTTTGCAAGAGCTGCTTCTGCTTTTTTCTCTATGTGCTCTGATCTTTTTAAGACACCATTACATATGTTTGCAGCTACTGCTCTTGTTTTGTGTATATGCCTTATCATTGCATGTTTTTTTATATCTTTTGAGATGTCTCTTAATTCCTGCAATGTTGTTGCGCTAGAAATCTTTGTCTTTAATTCATTTAATGCAGTTATAGCGTTATCAATTCTGGTTATGGAATTTGCAGATTCTTCAGAAGTTATGTCTTGGTTGTTTTGAACTCTTTCCTTCAATGATGTCAATTCTGCTATTTCAGCATCAACCATCTTTGTCAAGTAGTCTTTTGCAGTTGCTATTTTTTCTTCATCAGTTTGAGCATTTTTTACTGCATCTCTTGTTTCTTTTAGACCATCTCTAACTTCTTTAGCATCTTTTCTTGCTTCTTTATAATTCATGACAGACTCTCTGATTTTTTCTCTAGAAATTTCACGAGATTTAAACTCTTCATCAGTAATTTTCATGACTTTAATTTTTTGCAAAAGTTCAGGCCTATTTTCTCTGATGATGCTAATTTGTTCAGATCTACTTAACTTTGAAAATTTTTCAACATCTTCTTTAGAAAGTTTTTCAACAAAAGCATCAGTTCCTTCAACTGTTTCACTTACTCTTAGAAGCTTGTTTCTTTCATAAGCAGGCGTATCTTTTATTTTTGATTCAACTAGAGATCTTACTCTTTCTCTTTTTTCTTGCATGTTTTCTCTTACGTTTTCTTTCTTTTCCTGCATATTTTTTCTAACTTCTTGTCTTTTCTCCTGCATGTTTTCCTTTAATTGATTAGGAGAAACTTGGCCTGGAGTAGGCTCTTTTACAATTGCACTATCTGTTGTTCCTGCTGTATCTTGAGAATACGCAGGGCTTATACTAAGAACAAATAATACAAGAATCATTGCCAAAATCTTTTTCATTTTACCACCTCGCGTAATTTTAACTGATGTTAATATAATTTTGAATTATTTAAATCTTTAGCAAAAGGTTTTTATATAAGTAACGAGGATGATGGGGCGATTTCGATGGAGTTATATGGATATAAAACAAGGATTAACAAAGAAAACTCTTGCTAAAAAGGACAAAGAGAACACTGAGCAGAAAATCAAGAAAAGCTTGAAATATTCAACACTAGATGCAAGTTTTTGGGCTTCTATGGCTGGATTTGGAGAATCCTTTTTTTCTGCTTTTGCTGTTTTTTTGAAAGCTTCAAATTTTCAGTTAGGTTTATTGGGAAGTTTGCCACAGGCTTTAGGTTCTGTGTTTCAATTGTTTTCTGAAAAACTGTTAAAATTCTTTAATTCAAGAAAAAAATTTGTAGCCACTTTTGTTTTACTACAAGCATTGATGTATATCCCTGTTGCTTTAGTGTTTTTCTTTGGCAAGTTAGATGTTTATTTTTTGATACTATTCCTTTGCCTGTATTACCTGTTCGGAATGAGCATTGGACCTGCATGGAGCAGTTGGATGGGAGATTTAGTTAGTGAGGAAATAAGAGGGACTTATTTTGGAAGAAGGAATACCATTGCAGGATACATTTCTTTTATCACATTATTAATCGGAGGATATATACTGGAGTCTTTTGCAGGAGACGCTAAAACACAGTATATTGGATTTGCGATAATATTTACTTTAGCATTGTTATCAAGAGTTGTATCTTTTATGTTTTTATGCGCAAAATATGAGCCAAAATATGTTCATTATGAAGATGATAAAGGCGGCTTTATTGATTTTTTGAAAAATGCAAGATCAAGAAATTATGGCATGTTTATAATTTTTTTATGCTTAATGAACTTTTCAATATTTATTGCGGCTCCTTTTTTTGCAGGATATATGCTTTATGATTTGAAATTAAGTTATACTGAATATACTATTTTAATTGCTGCTGCAGTTATTGCGAAGAACCTTTCACTTCCTGTTTGGGGAAAGATGGTTGACAGATATGGAACAAGGAAGATTTTAACATTGGCAGGATACTTGATGCCCGCTATATCCTTGTGGTGGTTGTTTTCTGGAAACTTTTATTATTTAATTTTTGTGCAGGTCTATGGAGGATTTGTTTGGGCTGGCTTTGAGATTGCAGCATTTAATTTCTTTTTTGACACTATAATCCCGCAGAAAAGGGCAAGGTATATTGCTTATTCTAATGTGTTAAATGGAATAGCATTGTTTATAGGGGCCATGATTGGCGGATTAGTTGTGAAATATAATCATTTTTTAGGCTCACAGTATATGATGGTTTTTTTACTTAGCGGTGTATTTAGATATACTGTGTCATTTATTTTTATTCCAAAATTGAGGGAAGTTAGAACTGTTGAGCATATCTCCTATCCAAAGTTGTTTTTGAACATATTAACAGATACAACGATAAGAGGCTGGGTTTATGATTTGATTGCGGCTAGAAAAAAGAAAAAACCCTAATGGGTTGTGAGTGAGAAAATTTTAGTTCTGCCTAATTTAACCTGTTACGATGAGTGCAATTATTTATTATTGTATAGTAGTATAAACCGAAATGTTTAAATAATACTAAATGATGTCAATATGTTGGTGAACTGAATGATCAATGAAGATATTGTAATTGAAAGGAACCAAGATGGAATTAGGATAAAGGGGACTACTCAATCTGACTTAGTAAGTTCTATAATTGAAGGTGGAACAGTAGTTGAAATATCTGGAAACCAATATCTTACGAGTACTAATACACTACTTGTTGCATCACTAAACAAGTCCTACAAACCTGAAATATTTAGGGTACTATCAAGAGGAGATGGATACTGTGATGACACTACTTTATTAGTTCCAGTTGCATGTTTAGAAGAAGCAAGAGGTCTCGCACTAAAAATAGAAGAGATGTATAAACAAATGGAGCAGGAACATGGCTAAATCAAAACATGAGAGAGGGTATGGCAATTATTTGAGAACTTTGGCACTTCCACTATTAATAGGTGTTACTAATGGGTGTTCTGTTGAGGAAACTGTAAAGGAAGAAGTAGATGGGAAATTTGAGAATCTTGAACTTGGGCTTAAAAGACTAACAACTAGGGCGCAAGCAAAAGATTCTTTGGACTCGTATTGGATAGAAAAACTTGGGTTCAGTTTTACACAGAATAATTCTAAAATGTTGGAATCTGGATACAGAATGGGAAATGATTACCATTTTTTCATAGCTGAGTTGGGCTTAACCCCCACAGAAACATTGTATATTAATCAACGCACAGGAGATGGTCTTTTAATTCAAATAGCTATATGGGATAAAAACCATGATGGAATTCCAGATATGTTTAGTTACAGTGACTATCAAAAAAATTTGATGCATGCCACATTTAGAAGAAGCGATTATGGGTATCAGGCTCTAATTGATAAGTATACTCATGAATACCGCCAATTTATGGAAGTCAACAAAATTCGGGCGCTAATAGATAATTATTCAGGACTTATCATCTCTGAAGAAGGTATTGTAAGGTAAAAAATACATTGAGATTAAAATGGAACATGAAAACTTAACCTTAACTGATTTTGTAAATATGGAAGCTGCGAGAAGAAAAGTTAATCCTGAGGAATTATATAGACTGCTGGAAACAAAACCTCTGCTTGTTATTTATTCTGAACTTTTTAGCACTTCGCCTCATCGATTTGATGCTGAAGAAATGTTATTATTCCAAGTAGAACAACAAAATTTTGATGCAGTAGTTAATAGGGCGGATGTTGTTGAAACTGGTTTTTTGGGTATAACACGTTATTATCACATAAGTGCTTTGGGTGTAAAGGTGAATGACTCCAAAGAGGACTAAGGAAGCGTTTCTTTATGCTTCTAAAATATTATTAGCTTTCAAATTATTTAAAATTTTCTAGAAATCTTTATAAAGCAATGTTTTCTAAGTTGCTATGGAGGAATACTTAAAATGGCTGAAGTCTCAAAAGAATTGCAAGATAAGGCTTATGAAGCTGTCGAAATTGCAAGAAAAACTGGAAAATTAAAGAAAGGAACAAATGAAGTTACAAAGGCAATTGAAAAAGGCAATGCTAAACTAGTTGTTGTTGCAGATGATGTTAATCCTGCTGAAGTTATTATGCATTTGAGTGTTTTGTGCGAGGAAAAACAAGTTCCTTGTGTGAATGTGAAAAGCAGAAGTGATTTAGGTGCTGCTGCTGGATTGCAAGTAGCAACTGCAAGCGTGGCTATCACTCAAGAAGGAGAATCTGCAGAAGTTATAAAAGAGATAAAGACACAATTAAAGTCTTCTTAATTTTTTTAAAATGGCTAAAAAAACCCAAAATAACGAAAAGAAAGGAAGTCAGAAACAAAAACAAGAGCAACAACCTGTGGTTGCTACTCCAAGGTTTTCAAGAGAAACTGAAAAGGGAAGTATCTTTTCTTATGCTTACCCTGCAACTGTTGAAGAAGTTATTGGGAAAACAGGAACAAGAGGAGAAGTTACTCAGGTTAGGGTTAATGTTATGGATGGGAGAGATAAAGGAAAGATTTTAAGAAGAAATGTCAGAGGACCTGTCAGAATAGGAGACATTTTAATGCTTAGAGAAACTGAGATTGAAGCTAGAAAATTAAATCAGGGAAGGAAATAATGGTAACATGTTCTTTTTGCGGCAATGATTATGAAAGAGGAGTTGGAAAGACTTTTGTTTTGAAGTCTGGAAAAATTCTTCATTTTTGTTCTGGAAAATGTGAAAAGAATATGCTAGTTCTAAAAAGAAAAGCAAGAAACTTAAAGTGGACTAAGAATTTTGTTAAGGGTGAGTAATTTTGATTGAGAGAACTTTTGTAGCAATTAAACCTGATGGTGTACAGAGATCTCTGGTTGGAGAAGTTCTTGGAAGATTTGAAAAAGCTGGCTTGAAAATTGTTGCTATGAAAATGCAGTGGATTGACAAGGATTTTGCTTTAAAACACTATACTGAAGATATTGAAAAAAGAAGAGGAAAAAAAGTTAGAGATTTGTTAATGGATTATATTGTTGAAGGACCTGTTATTGCTATGGTTTTAGAAGGTATACACGCTATTGAAATTGTAAGAAAAATTGTTGGCGGAACTGAACCAAAAAATGCTTTACCTGGAACAATAAGAGGAGATTTTTGTCATGCGAGCTATGATTATGCTGATAAAAAAGAATTAGCTATAAGGAATATTATACATGCTTCTGGAAATAAAGAAGATGCTGAATATGAAATTAAATTATGGTTCAATGATAATGAATTGCATTCTTACAAAAATGTGCATGATGTGCATATATTTTAACTTTAAGGTAGTAAAAAATAGTAAGATTTAAAAACTTCTAATTCTTTTTTATAAAATGTTATTGGCGCACACGACAGATGATGATCATGTACTTTTAGTACTAACTGAAGGATTAAAGCCTTCAAGAGAAACTGGAAGAAGGAATTATGGGGAAAGTAATCCTGATTATATTTATTTAAGCACTCTGCCTAAACTTACATCTTTTTATGATTCGTGGGGAAATTATCAATTTTACTTGAATATGGATTTTTTTCGAACTCACGTTGATCAATTTAAAGCTTATCATAGAGATTCGCAACCCAATTTTAATGATTTTATTAAAAGATGTGGAATTGAAGAGATTGCATTTGGATGGGGAGATGACGATGCTATATCTAATCAGATTGTGTCATTAAAACCAGTTCCTGTCTGGGCATTACACACGTTGGTTGTAAATTATAGTGATGATTTAATTGTTAATGGGCATTCAAAAACAGAGTGGCGAAAGGTGAGATTGAGGGATTTGTCACCTCCGCACATGAAATTATTTTTACCGGATATACATACAAGAAAATTGAAAAGAATTAGAAGATCTATAAAAGATTCCTAATTACATATAGGTTGTTTGATATTTTGTTGCTTGGATTTCTCCTAATTTTGGACTAGAATTATCCCATTCGTTATAAGTTCCTGAAGTTCTCATTTTAGCTTTTAATATTGAGGTATCGCTTACTGTTGCAACATCACCAAAACCACTTTTTGCAACAATTGTTTCGCCTTTCCTAAGTTTTATTTCTAAACCTCCTTGAGGAACAGAGCTTTGGTCTGGTGCTGGAAGAGCTTGAGGACTATCCGTTGGTTTAGGTAAGCCATTAACTTCTTTACGGGATATGACTCTTTCTGATGAGCTAACTTTTTCCATTTACGGCTTTGCGCGGATACTCAATAGATTCAGAGTTTTAACCTCTGATTAATACATAGGCTTTCTTGCCTATGTATTCTTTTGGAGCATCAATCTTTGCG
>JACOZR010000020.1 GCA_016181245.1 Candidatus Woesearchaeota archaeon
AGTGGAAGCATTTTTCTTTACTTTTAATGTTTTCTCAGAAATTTCAAGATGATCTAAATTGCATTTTCTTCTTCTTACATTTCCATCTATCAAAACAAAGTTTCCATCAAGCTCATCAATTATAGCGCAAGTACTCCCAGCTTCCCTTCCAAGAAGTTTTACACATATTCTCCCTATTAGTTCTGCCATTGTTTATTCCTAGCTTCCATTATAATTTTTCGTTTAGTACAAGAAGGGCACAAAACCCCTCCATATTTTCTTTCAGGTCTCTTCTGGGATTTAGACAAATTTTGCATTTTTGTAGGCCTTTCTCTAGACACACCTTGCAAAACAGCACCACATTCGCCGCATTTAGCTTTTTGAGGCTTTCTCTTCTTGTAAAAGAGTTTTGATGCACCTGACGGTACTCTGGTATGTACCCTTCTTAATGATCTTGATCTTCTGCTTGGTCTTGGCATTTTAATATACCTTCATAATTTTTCTTAAGATTGCGCTAAAGATAATGGACAGCAGCAAGTATGCCCAAATCCAGCCCAAAAATCCTAGAATTTTCGGGTCACCAAGGTTTTTAAATATATCTGTAAACCACCTTATAAGTAAAATAAATGGAATTGCAGTATAAACCAGTGGTGCCATTGAAAGTTCAAATGTTCTTGGCAAATGTTCAAATTGCTTCTTTTGAAGCTCCATCATTTTTACTGCATCATCTTTATACTTTTTCATCTCTTCTTGAAGTTTTTTCTGCTCATCTTTCAAGCTTTTCAAGGCTTCTTGATCAGAACCATATTTTTGTACCAATGTTGTCAAAAATACAATTAACAGAACTATAATTATGAATCCTATATTAAGATGTAAATCAAGAATATTTCCTAATGTGGGGTCTAATACAGCATGTACACTATTTCCAATAACAGGCACCTTATCCCATAAACCGGCAATAATAATACTAACAAGCATTACTACAATTATCAAGAGGAATCCTTTTTTCATACTAACTCCCACCCATCATCTTTCTCATTGCAGGATGCATGTCCATCATATGATCTTGTGCTATCCTTTCATAAAAAGTATAGATAATCATTACAGTTAATAAAATACCTGTTCCATTTGACAAAGTACCAGATACGTCTGCAAAAGCAGCTAAAAATCCAACAGTAACAGCCCCCATAATTGTTAATGGGAAAATATATCTTTCCAATATCCTTTCCAATACTCTTTCATCTCTCCTAAATCCCGGAATCTGCAGTCCAGAAGCCATTAACTGTTTTGCCTGGGAAGCAGCATCCATTCCAGAAGTTTGCACCCAGAATATGGAAAAGATTACTGCTCCAGCTATCAAAAATATTGCATAAGTAGCTGCATGTGCCAGATTTATGGGATCAAAAACACCACTAATCAAGTTGCTTACAATATTTGGAGGAAAAACCCACATGACAAATCCAGACGTAGGTGTGTTTCCTGAAAAGGTTCCTAAAAATGGATGCCCACTTTTTTGAAGTAAACTTGCCCACAGTTGTATATTGGCAAGCAAGGCTGCAATTAAAATAACGGGAATATTTGAAGTATATAAAAACTTTAAAGGCCATCTAATACCATACCCTCTTACTTTTCCAAATGACAATGGAATTTCCACCTTCATTGATTGCGCATAAACTGCAATTGCAAAAACAATAACAGTTGCTAAAATCGCACTAGCAGCTAACATTGCTCCATTTACATTTCCATTCGCTAAGGAATAGAAAAATACCAACAATTGTCCTATCGGTGCTTGTCCAGAACCAAAAGCAAGATCTCCTAAAGAATTCAAAGGAGAAAACATCCTTATGAATATCTGTGAAGATACACCTGCAGCAATGAACAATGATATACCAGAGCCAAATCCCCATTTATTCATAACCTCATCCATATAAAGAATTAATATTCCTCCAATAAACAACTGGAAAACTAATATCCAAGGAGAAAATCCCGCAGCAGCAGTCAATCCTCCCAAAAATACAAAAATGATAGCTTCAAAAATAATGAAGAATATAGCTAATACTTTTTGTAATCCTTGAAAAAATGCTCTTCCTTCTTTAGTTGTTGTATCTATCTTTAATATTCCAGACCCGCTTAACAGCTGCAGTACAATAGAAGCAGTAACAATTGGTCCAATACCAAGAGTGGTTAAAAAGCCAAACTGTGCACCAAGAATAATAGATAAAAATTCAAAATTAGCTAATGCCGCTTCTTCTAAACCATAAAGAGGCACAACACCCAAAACAAAAAAAGCAATAAGTATCACTAATGTCCACTTGAGTTTTTTATTAAACGGTAAATGTTTTTCAGTCGGACCTTTTACTTCTGGTAATATAGATATTAGTGAATTAAAAAATTGCATCTTAATTATTTAAACTTCCACCCGCTTTTTCTATCTTTTCTTTTGCTTTCTTGGAAAACCAAGAAGCTTTAACTTCTAATTTCTTGGTAACTAAACCAGCACCAAGAAGTTTATCATACCCTAAATCAGATAGATTAATCATATATTTATCTTTATCTTTTTTTACAAGATTTTGAGTAACATAAAACTCTAATTTTTTTTCTAAATCTAAAATATTTATTGCATGAATTTTTTTAACAACTTTCTTAGGCCTATTAAACCCGCTTTTCCCATAATATGCATTTCCAACAGTAGTCAAAATACTTGGTTTTTTCTGCCCTGCTCTTTTTCCTGTTCCAGCCATACCAAATCCGCCTCTATTTCCTGAACCTCTTCTCTTCTTTTTAGCTCCGCCTCCATGTGTATGACTTCCTCTATATCTTGCAGCTTTTTTTTGTTTATTAACTGGCATATTAAATCATCCTCTGTAGTAAATCATTAACTCTATCTTTTCTATATCCTAAAACACCACCCATTGAAAAAGGTTTTTTTATCCCACCCCTCTCAAATCCTTTTAAAGGAGGTTTCAATTTAAAAAAAAGTTTTAGACCTGGAACATCTCCTATCTTTTATTTTTTCTTTTACATAAGCATCATTAAGTTTTTTATTTCCTGGCAATCTCCCTCTTTCACTCAAGAGTCTTGTTAAAGTTGTTTTATCAATTTCTCCCCAAGTAACATAATCTTTAATTTTCTTCAGCATACCTGAAGAAGTTTTATTATAATCTATAATCACGCAATGATATTTGTTATAAATCTTAAGAAGACGCATAGTATCTTCTATTCTCCTATTTACTCCAGCTCTCCCCCTAACTCTTATCACTGCAACCTTACTCATTTCTTCCCTTTAAAACTCCTAATTTTTCAACATCTTTGCTTGATACTTTTGTTTTTGAAAGTTCTTTGAACGCACTAAAGCAGGCTGTTACAAGATTTAACCTATTTTTAGAGTTGGTGGCATTAGCATAAACATCTTTTATCCCAGCTAAGTCTAGTATTTTTTTGCACTCCTCTTCAATGCATAATCCTGTTCCAATAGGCGCAGGAAGTAATTCTATTTGAGCAGAACTACATTTTCCTACAGTCTTAAACGGAATAGAATGAGGTTTTCCACATCCACATGCCCAACTACCACATCCTCTTCTGATACTTATCAAATTTAATTTAGCAGATCTCAAAGCCTTTTCTCTTGCAGGCATAGTTTCTTTTGATTTTCCAAATCCTATGCCAACATAACCATTTTTGTTCCCAACAACAGCCAAACATCCAAAATTTGGTTTGTTTCCTTCCTTGGTTTTCTTTTGAGTTTGTCTCCAAATGCTCTTCTTTCCTCCACCAAACTTTCCTTTTGATTGGCCAATTGATAATAAAGTAGATTGTAATTCTGGAACAAGCACATCCACTATCTGAGGTTCTAATATCTTAACTCCCTTGTTAAGGATTTCTTCAATACTCTTAATCTCTCCAGATTTTACTTTCATTCCTATTTCAGTTTTAGGATTCCATCCTTCTTTGTCAAAAGTTCTAACTATAACTCCCTCTGGAGGTTCTAAAATAACTGCTTTCTGTTCTTCTACCATTTTATTTGCTCTCTATTTTCTTCTTTATTAACTCAAAGTTTTTGCTAATTTCTTCAGGTTTAACATTTTGTTTAATGTATCTTGAAAATTGTTTCTTGTATTTCTCAGAATTACCCATTTTTAAAGCATACTCTTGTATATGTTTTCCCTTAATCCTATCTTCAGAAGGTAAAACTTTTTCATCTACTGGAATTTCTAATCCCGCATCAACAACTCCTTTTAATGCAGCATAAAGCGAAGATCCTTTAAGGGATGAATGTAAGCCAATGTCTAATACGGCTGCTTTAATTTTATGGCTCTGTGCTTTATGGCCTAATAAGTATCCCACAAGATAAGATGAAGGTAAATTGTTAACATGATAACTCCAACCTAGTTTTCTCAAATCAGAAGTTGTTGCAGAAATTAACACTTTATCTCCTTTTGGCGAATATTGGATTAATTGGGTTATTATGACATTTGTTTTCTTCCTTATAGCAAGTCTAATTTTTTTTGAACTAAGAAGCTTAAGCCTAGACTTATAGTCTGTTTTTCCTTCTCTCTTCCTTTTCAAAAGAACAGTATATCTTCTACTTTTTGCCATGTTTTATAAGATCATGTTCCTCCATATACATTTTAAGGTGTCTTCTGCTTCTGAAAAATCCGCCTTTTGATTTTAAGTACATCTCTTTATATGTTTTTGAATCAATTAATTGATTATCATGAATGGACTTCAAAAATTCTCTTTGAACTCTTACTTTTCTAACCCATTGTGTTTTTCTAGGTGTTCTGGCATTCTTAGAACCTTTTCTAGACCCACTATTCTTTCTTCTACCTTTCTTTTTTTGAACTAGATTTGCTCTTGCTCTTACTCTGGATTGTAAATTTACATCTTTCTTTGTAATAATATTTTTCATGATAAGAGCTTTAACATCATTGCCTGTAATTGCATCTTTTATCTGAGATAATGCACTAGTATCAAAAGCTACCTTGCTAGTACTAGTCTTTAATATTCTAGCTGCCAACTTTTTTTGTAGTTTTAAATTCATTTCAATCCTTTCTCCAGCACTTTTCTCTTTTCCTCTTTTTCAGCTTCTTTCTTTTCTTCTTCAGTAAGTGTCTTCTTTTTTTCCTCTACCTTAACTTCCTGTTTCTTCTTTTCTTGCTTCTTTTTATTCTTTAATTCTTCAGCTTTTATTAAAAATGCAGCAACATCTTTTATATTCAAAATTTGAAATTTAAGTTCTTGCATTTTTTGTATAAGCATAATTTTTTTCTTCATCCCGACACTTGCCGCAATTATGACAATATCCTTTTTGGCATTTAACAAAGTTAAATCCTTAATAGTATGAACTATTGTAGGTTCCATACCCTTTATAAGAAATTTTTTATCTTTGCCAGAACCATACCCAATTTTAGGAGTTAATCCTTGTCCTCCCTTGCATAATCTTAATTTGTTATGAATTCCTCTAGGTCTTCTCCAGGCACTTCCCAGGCTCTTGAAGTGCACTGATTCATGTCTGACAAACTTTTTTTTGGCTTTCATATAACTGATTTCCCCCCTTTGTGGATTATGTAAATCCCATCTTGAAATACTCTTCTGTCCTTATCAGTTATTCTTGTGCACTGCTCAATGTTTGCAGCAGTTTGTCCAGCAATTTCTTTATTAGCGCTAGTAATCATGATTTCATCTCCTTTTATTACAGCTTGTGAACCATCTAATATCTTGGCCTTTCTCGCAACTTTTTCTCCAAGGAAATTTTTAACGATAACATTGCCTTTGTCAATAGAAACGTTCATAGGAAAATGCCCAGAGCATATCTTTAATTTGTATTCATAATGCTTTAATGATCCCTGAATCATGTTCCTTATATGTGCAGCATTAGTATTGATAAGTCTTTTTTCTCTTTTAGTGAAATCTCCCTTAGAAAAAAGTATAACAGAATTACTTTCCTTTTTAATACCTATAACTGCATTTTTAATGAATAATTTGTTTTCCCCCGCAGGTCCAGTAATTATAACGGTTCTTGCATCTATGTCAACATTAACATTTTCTGGAATACTGACTTTTTTCTCAGGAGTTTTAACCATATTAATAAACGTAAGATATTAATCTTCCTCCATACCCTTTTTCTTTTGATTCAAGATGGGTCATAATGCCCTTAGGAGTAGACACTATAATAATACCAAAATCTTTTGCAGGCAAGTATCTCTTTTCATACTTCTCTATGTCTTCTTTTTTAAAAGAAAATCTAGGTTTTATCACACCACATTTATTTATTCTGCCAAGAAGATTAACTTGAATAATATTTGATTTTCCATCTTCAATAAGTTTAGATTCTCCCAAATACCCATTATCCTGCATGATGTCTAAAACAGCTTTTACAGTTTTAGACACAGGTTTCACTATGCATTCTTTCTTTCCTACATTGTCGCAATTATGAATCTTTGACAAGACGCTTGCTAGTGGATCATTCATTGACATTTTAATTATACTTCCTAAATCCTATTTTCTTTGCATTTTCTCTGAAGCATTGTCTGCAGAGATTGATGCCATATTTTTGTATATGCGCTCCAGATCTCTCGCAAATGCCGCATCTCTTGAGATTTTTTCCAAAATCTCTCTTCTTTGGAGCATTATGCTTGATAAACTTCTGTAGCTTTGCGGGCTTTACTTCAAGCTGCTTAAACACTTTCACATGGCTGCTATATGTCATTTTTATTCTTGCTCTCCTTTGGTACAATTGTTACGTTGAATTTATTTTTGATAAACATAATTGCATCCTCTCTTGAAACCCTATGGCGTAATGGCACTTTAACACTTGATATTCTCCTATGCTTTATCCTGAAACCAGGCCTTTTTAAAGTAACCGCAACCTCTAGTCCAATAATCCCTATCTCTGCATTATATTCCACGCCGGGAATGTCAATATATTCTGGTATTCCAAATGAAAAATTGCCAGATTTATCAAACTTTGATTCTGTCAATGTGTTATTTGCAGCAACTAATAATCTTTTCAATACACTTTCAGCAACCTCTCCTCTCAATGTAACCTTAGTAGCAATTTCTAATTTAGGTCTTACGCCCCATGTAGGAATTCTCTTCATGGTTCTAGTTTTTACAGGTTTAGCCTTGGTAATAGTTGTTAATAATCTCGAGGCTTTCTCTAACTTGTCTCCCGTACCTCCTACACCAATGTTAAGCGTAACCTTCTCTATTTTTACTTCTTGCATAGGGTTCATTTTTCTAGGAATTTATGTTCAATAACAAAAACATATTTTTTCAATGTTTCAAACTGTGAATCTTTAGTTTTGATTAAAACTCTGTCTTCATTTAGGTTCTTTTCTTTAATAATCTCAGTTACTTTTCCACTTACTCCCCTGTGTTTTCCACCTAATAGAAAAACTTCACTTCCTTTTTCAAGCTTTAAATGGGTTTGAATTGAATTATTGCTTAAATCAATAACAACAGTGTCTCCTGTTTTGTAAACATCTTTATCTGCAAGAATATTTTTGCCATCAATAAGATTTAACTGTAATCTCTTGCCTTTCAAAATTTTCTTTCCTATTACCTTGTATGGCTTTAGATTTTCTAACTCTTTCTTCAATGCAATTAGTTCAAACTTACCTTCTTGATTTAAGATCATTCTATACGCTTCTTTAGTATCTGGAATCTCAATAGTGTCCATAAATCCAACACCTAAATGAGAATCAACAACTGGTTTTTTATTAACAATAACAGATTTATTGTTAAGAATATACCTAACTTCCCTTGTTGTAGAAGCATAATTAAGCATTTCCTTTATCACCAAACTAAAAGTGATGCATCTATCTAATGAGTGTGCACCAGGTTTTGACCTAGTGGTCCACTTAGTTTCCTTTCTTTTTATCGGCCAATTTTTTGGCGCTCTGCTTCTTGATAGGTGTGCCATTTTTTCTGTCTAATATTCGCTTTCTCCTTTCATCTGATAAATTTAATTCTGTTATAATCAAGTTTGATGGATGAATTGGATAAAAAGACTTTGAACCGTCTCTTTTAGTTCTATCCGCTCCATCAATCCATACTCTTGTTTTCTTAACAAAGACTTTTTCAATCTTTCCAATCTTGCCCTTGAATTGTCCAACTAGTATCTTTACAGTATCCCCTTTTCTTACAGGGATGCTTCTCTTACCATATTTTTTTATTAATTCTTTTGATAAGTGAGAACCTAAAAATTTGTGCTTAATATGTAAAGGAGCATTATACTGATATTTTCTCTTCTTTCTAGGCTGCTTACTTGATTTCCAATGAGTAGAGAATAATTTTTTCATTTTAAACAACGATAGAAGCGATCTTAGCAATACCGGGCCATCGCTCTGTAACCTCCTTCGCAATAGCCCCTTTTATTATAGTTCCCTTAGGATTTCCTTTATCATCCTTCAACACAACAGCAGCATTATCTTCAAACTTTATTCTTTCACCAGTTAATCTCCTGTATTCTCTCTTTTGCCTTACAATTATAGCTTGAACTACCTGACTTTTCATTCCCGGCTTTCCTTTTACAATTGTGGCATTAACCATATCTCCTATGCCTGCAGCAGGAACTTTTCCTTTTCTTGTCTTTAATCCTTTTACAGAGAATATCTTGATTATCTTAGCTCCAGAATTATCACAGACAGGAACTTTTGCTTCCAAGTTCAACCCTCTAGTTACTTTAGCCATAAGTGATTTCATTTTTTTATGACCTCGATTATCACAAAGTGTTTTGTTTTTGAAATTGGTTTTGTTTCTCCAATCATTACGATATCTCCAACATTTGCATCAATGCACAATGGATTATGTACCTTTAGCTTGCTTTGTTTTTTTTCATATCTTTCATATTTTGGGATATAGTGAAAATGATGGAATGATACAGTTGCTGTTTTTGAAACATTTTTCTTGATAACCTCAACCTGCATTAATTTCCCTCTAACTCTTTGAATTCCGTGAAATGGACATTGTCTGTCTTCACATTTATTCTTCGGTACTTTTACGTCAATCCCTATTGTTTTCATTTTATTTCTTCAGGTCTCCTAATGACATGATTGCCTTTTATGATACTAGAGCCTATCTTGAAAGTTATTTGAGACTTGATCAACTTCTTGATTCCTTTCTGAGTTTCAAGGGTCAATATGTTTTTTGTCTCATCGATAACCTTGCCTGATAATCCAAGCAGATTCTTATTCTGAGCGTCTACTATCTCTATTTTTGTGCCAATCAAGGTGTGTTTTATCATTTTTATCGAACGTGCGTAAATCCAAGTTTTGCAAGTTCTTCTTTAACCTTTGCTGTATGTTCTCCTTGCAACTCAATTTTGCCATCTTTGATTGTTCCGCCACAGGCAAGCTTCGCTTTTAAAGTTTTGGCGAGATCCTTAAGGTTTATATCTTTTTGATCCAACCCTTCTATAACAGTTGTCAACTTACCAAATCTTCTTTTGACGGTCTTAACATTGATGTGCTGATCTTCTTTTGCTATTGATTCACAAACACACAGTTCCTTTGAAAGGCCGCACTTAGGGCATATATTCATATCTTTTTAGTCTGACCTCCTTTCAGTTTTAATTGTTTATATGTGAGCATTCTTGCTATGTCTTTTTTCAAAGATTTGATTAATCCTGGACTCTCTAAAGTGGCACCTACAGCTCTCTGTGACTCTAGTCTCAACAACTCTCTTCTGGATTCAAAGAGTTTCTTGTTCAGCTGTTCATTGTCCATCTGTTTCACTTGGTAATTCTTCATTTTTTTCCTCAACTACTTTTTTCTTTCCTTTTTTGGGTTTTTTCAATTCTATAATCTCTTCCTCTTTTTCTTCTTTCACTACGATTGTCTTGTCAATAAATTTGATATCATCTGGTAATTTAATGTCGGGTGTTAATATGCTAACCTTAACACCTACAGATCCAGATTTAAGATGAGCGACAGCTATACCTCTTTTAACAAGGTTTTCAGAAACATCTCCAGATTTTTTTAAGTGCCCAGCAAGAAACCTCCACGTCTTAGCTCTACTGCTTGGTACACCTCTTCCAGAGATTACAACTTCAGCACCTAAAGCACCAGAATCGATAATGTCTTGTAATGTCTTGTACCCTACAGACTTGAATCTTTTCGGCCCAAATCTTTCAAAAGATGAAACAATTCTTTCTGCAACAGATGCAGGATCAAGATTAGGACTTTCAATCTCAGCAATTTCAACTTCAGGATTTTCCATCTTGAATTCATTTTTCAATGCCCTGTTAAGTCTGTTTATATTAGCACCTTTTGCTCCCACAACTAAACCCGGTCTTGAAGTATAGATTATGATTTTTTCTCCAAGTGGAGTTTTTTTCAATTCTAATTTGCTATAGCTTCCACTAGGCAGTTCTTTCGCAATGTGCTCTTGAAGCAAATATTCTTTAATTTTTTTGCTTAGTATTTTTTTTTCTATCATTTTCTTCTTTTACTTCCTTTACAACAAGTTTAACATGAGTGTTTTTTTGTTTTTGTCTTCTTTTCCTTCCATAATGCCATTGTAGCGGAGCTTTATGGGCAGAGATATGTTCAATCACTAAATTTGCTGATAACCCTTTGTGTTGCGCATTAGCTTCTGCACTTTCAATCAGCCTCAAAAACTCCTGAGATGTTTTTATTGGATACTTTCCAGGCCCAATTCCAACCCTATGTGCAGTATCTTGATTATATCTCCTGTAAGGAACTGCTTGATCTAACTTCATTACTCTCTTCAAAATTATTTTGGCAGTCTTAGTGGTTTTATTCCTCAAAAGATTACAAACTTCAACAGACTTCTTCCTTGAAATAGGAAGATTCATTCCATTTACCTTTGCAATATTTTTTTCAATTTCCATTTTTTATCTTACTGATATAGCTGAACTTGATCTTGTAGCCCCTACACCAGGCGCAGAGTGTTTAACTCTATTTCTTGTTAATACTAATTCCCCCAAGTACATGCCAATCATCTCAGGTTCGATCATAACAGGAGCATATCTATTTCCAGCATGAACGTGAATCATTAAACCAACCATTTTCGGAACAACAATAACATCTCTGTTTTGCGTTTTGATATTTTTTTTGTAAGTTCCCGCTATGGCCTTGTCTACTTTCTTCATTAATGCTTTTTGATCTTCAGGTATTCCCCTCTTTAGCGATCTAAACTTTCTTGAAGGTAATAACTGAATAAACTCTTTGAAGTCCATCTTCTTCAACTCTTCAAGGGTTTTCCCTCTGTATCTGTATTCTCTTGCCATTATCTTTTCATTCCTGTTCTTCTAGCCCTTATTAATCCTACTTTTCTTCCAGGAGGTGCATTTCTAGGCGCTGTTGCAGGCTTACCCATATGTCTTCCTCTTCCTGAACCAAATGGATGGTCAACAGCGTTCATAGCTACCCCCGAAACAATAGGATACAGTTTGTTCTTGGCTTTCATCATGTGATGATGTTTTCCTGCTTTTACTATTGGTTTATCAAGTCTTCCAGACCCAGCAATTATTCCTACAACTGCCCTGCATAGCGGATTAAACTTTTTCTGTTTTTTACTGGGTAATTGTACTAAAACGTATTCATTTGTTCTACTGATAACCTTAGCTGAAGATCCAGCAGTTCTGCAAAATCCTGTAACATTTCCTTTAGGTAATTTTTCAATATTGTAAATTGAAGTTCCTTCTGGTATGCTCGCTAACGTCATAATGTTTCCACTCTTTACAGAAGATTCACTTCCTAAATTTATTATTTCTCCAACCTTAACATTTTCAGGCGCAGGAATGCAAAACATTTCATTATTATTTAATTTAATAATTGCAACAGGGGAAGACCTTGCTTGATCATGTACAATATCAACTATTTCCCCAGTTATCATCTCTTCGCTATAATTGGGATAAATCATTTCAAACTGATATCTATGACTAGGAGCTTTGTATCTAGGTGTTCCTCTTCCTCTCCTTTGTTGAATTAAATTCTTTCCCATTTTACTCTCTTCTAAACACAATCAATTTTCTTTTTTCATCGCCTTTTTTAGGTAATGGCATTCTAAAACCATATTGTGAATCTCCCTTACCAACGTCTATACCAAAATGATTTAATGCAGCAATATAATCGTAAAGAGGTTGCATTCCTAACTTTACTTCCGTACGTGTTACAACCATGTATCGCCCAGCACTTAACCTAGGCAAAACTCCCGCAACAGATTTAGCGTCATAATCATTAGCACTTAACTCATGCACTTCTTCTAATGTTAGAACATATTCTAATTGTTCGGGCCATGCCCTTGTTCTTTGTTCAGTTCCTTTTTCTAGTTTTCTTCTCATTTTACATAATTCCTAGTTGTGTTGCAACATCAATTGCAGGTTTATCTTTTGGTAATGTAACATAAGCTTTTTTCTTTCCTTCAGGTGTTATAAATGTCCTAACAGTTTTTATGTCAATATCAAATCCCTTCTTTAATGCGTCTTTAATGTCATTCTTTGTGGCTTTCAAATTAACAATAAAAGTTAGCTTATTATCTGATTCCATTAACCTAACTGCTTTTTCAGTTGATACAGGATATTTGATAATTTTAAACGGATCCATTTTAAATAAATAATCTCTCCTTCTCTAACCTTTCAATTGCTTTTTGAGTATAAATTGTCAATCTTCCTGCAAAAGCTCCCGGAGCTAATAGTTCAGCGTTTAATTTGTCAACAACAGCAATATCAACTCCCTCTATATTCTTAGCTGATTTTAACAAAGGACAAGTTCCCGCAACAACTAATAAAGGGCCTTTTTTGCTAATTTTTTTCCTTCCTCTCATTTTTCCCTTACCAGCTCTTACTCTCTTTTCATTAACTCTCATTAATTCTTCTTTTAATCCTAATTTGCCTAATGCATTTTCAACATCTTTAGTTTTGTTAAGAGTTTCAATATCAGAATCAATTACAAAAGGAAAGTTCTTAGGCAATATATGATTCCTAGCTTCAACAAGTTCTTTGTCAAATGTAGCAGCTAAAGCAGATCTTATAGCTTTTCTTCTTTCCTTAAGATTAATCTTCAAATCCCATATCTTTTCAGATTTTGGAGGATGAGCCTTTCTTCCCCCCTTAGTTCCAGGAGCAAAAGCACCTTCCCAACCAAACTGCCTTCCTCTTCTCCACATAACTTTTCTAGGAACTCTGCTAATTCCATGACCATAAGACGTCTTGTATTCTCTTCTTCTTTTTGAAATGTTAGCAACTGTTTTCTTTCCTGCTAAAGGATCAGCACCGTATCTTTGTCTTTTATGAGACTGAATAGCTAAAACTGCTCTTTTGATTATATCTGGATGATATTCCTCACTAAATTGTTCTGGAAGATTAAAACTTCCTACCTTTTCAGCCTTTAAATTGTAAATATTCATAGTACTATCCTCTTGATTTCATGAGCATAAACTTTCTTTTCTCTCATAGGATGAGTTAATGTAACTAACCTTTTTCTTGGGCCAGAAATAGAGCCTTTCAAGATTAGATAAGTATTTTTAACAAGACCATAGTGCCTGAAACCATCTTTGGGTATTGTGTCTTTTGAATAAGGTTCAATCTTTATTATTTGTTTATTAACTTCAGTTCTCAAATGATAACCCATCTTACCAGCTTGGGGCACAGTATACAAAACTTTACTCGGAGTAACTGCTCCCAAATTTCCTGTAGATCTTTTCTTTTTCTCAGATTTCTTTGCTTTTAATGACAATCCAAATCTCTTGATTGTTCCCTGAAACCCCTTACCCTTTGTAACCGCGTGAACATCAACTAATTGATTGTTCTTGAAAACGTCTAATGCTTTAACATCTTTATCAAATAAAGACATTCCATATTCAGCTTTACTTCCTAAAGGTCCGCCAATACCAAGTTCTAAAACCTCTGGTTTTTTCTTTCCTATTGAAGTTACCTTCGGTTGAGTAGAACAAATTAATCTCACTTCATCATATTCTTTTGGAATTTCATTAGAAACTTGTTTTTTAGGCAATCTTAATCTTCTTGTTAAATCTTTATCAAAATTTTTATTGACAATTTCAGAAATTGTTTTTAAGCCATAAGGAGTTTTTTTGTAGAATCTTAAAGAAAAAGGTTTTATTGAAGGACATTCAAGAATTGTCACAGGAATTGAGTATAAATCATTTTTAAGTCGAGAATGAGGGTTGTTGATTTGGACTTGAGCATGTGTCATTCCCACCTTGTATGCAGGAAATCCTAACAGCATAGTCTTATCCACATTAGGCCAACTTCTAACCCGAGCAGTCTCTTTTTGAGCCCTCTTTCTAGGCCAATATTGCAAACTTCCGCTTCTTGATTTATGTGCTCTTGGCATGTTTTTTTGCTATCGCTAACACTATTTAAGCTTTATTAAATGGTTTACTTAAGTTGAATCTAAAGACATCAGATCATCGCCTTTAGAAAAAGTCGCTAGATACCTAGCCACCATTTCGCTATACAATTTTCTTTATAGAGGTATTTATAAAGCTTTTTATTAAGGTTTTAAGTTCTTATTCGATAAACTTAAAAAGTAATATCTCCTTTATTTTATTAAACAAGGTTAAAATGACAAGATTAATTATTTCTCAGTTAGCAATGGAAAAACTCCTAAAGAAATACGGAGCTAAAAGAGTGTCAGAAAGTGCTAAAACTGCTTTGTCAGAAGCTCTAGAAGAAATTGGTAAGAAAATAGGCGAAAAAGCACAGAAATATTCTGAGCATTCTGGAAGAAAAACAATAAAGTCTAAAGACATTAAGTTGGCTGTAAAAGAAACTAATTTCTAACATGAAAAGAAAAGAATACGTAATTTGGAATTACAAGAATCTAGAGAAATCAGAAAAATTAATCAGAAAATTCTTATTAAAAAACTCAGATACACTAAGGTTAACGGAATTAAAGTGGACAGAAGTAAAGCTCTTTAAAATTAAGAAATACGGTGGAGAAAAAGACGAGAGATTTGTTTCAATACTTGAAAAGCTTAAAAAAAATTTCATCAAAAAAGTAACAAGTGACAAAAAATTTAATGATCTTAAACAACCAGGTAATTCCAAGTTTAATCATTATTTTTACAAGCTTTCACCGAAACTAAAAAGTTTATTGAATGAAGAAACACTTCTATGGCATCATTGCCTTGAATCAAAGAATTTTTATGGATTTGAAGACCCCACATTTTATAGTAAAAACGTTATGCTCTCTTGTGTAGTTACTCATGAACCATATATTGTTCTCTACTTGAAAGAACAGGAAAGGAAATTATTAGAAAAACAAGGCGTAAAATTTTAATCATTATAAAGAAGTTTCTCTCTAGTCGCACCTCCTTCAAAAGTGCCATGTTCTAAAACTTTTCTTTCTTCGCCTTTTTCAGGCACAAAATAAGCATTTAATGAAGGAACCCTCCACCAGTCTTTACTATCTTTATCATGCCTAGTCTCAACTCTCACCTCTAATTTATCATTTCCTTTTAACTGGGCATGTAAAACTCTAAACTCTTGAATGAATTCACCAACTTTAGGAAATAATTCTCTAACTAGCTCATATTTTCTCAATGCTGCAGTTATGCCTTTTTTTACTTCTTGTTCAGAAACCATAAGAAGATTATAACAAAAAAATATTTAATACTAACTGTCAGAATCAATATCTAAAATTTCTAATCCTTTAATTCTTTCAAAATGTTTTTTATTTAATGTAACAAGAGAGCACTTATTTTCTATGCATGTTGCAGCAATGAATATATCTCTAAATTCAATTAACAATCCATTTTTCTTTAAACTCTTGCTAATTACTGAAGCTTCTTTAGCAGTTATCATGTCAAAAGGTAAAATGTTAAAATCAACCAGCAATTCATTTATCTTACCTAAATTTGTTTCTCTTAAATAAAGCTCAAACACTGTTATGGAGGAAACAAAAATTTCTTTGTTTAGTATGCTATCAATTACCACTTTGCCATTTGGGCTCTCATTGACAATCTCTATGCACACATCTGTGTCTAGGCATACCTTTTGCTCCATCTTTCCCATCCCTTTTTAGCTTCTTTCATTACACTGTCATATTCCTTATCCCCTTTTAAAACACCTAAATGTTTAATCAGGCCTGCTCCAGTCTTTTTTTTATTTTTTTCTAGAGACTCAAGAATAACCTCGCTATAGCTCTTGTTCTCTCTCTCTTTTATAGCCTTTAAGCTGTTATACACATCATTTGAAACCATAATTGTTTTTGCCATAGCATTCATATGAATATACATATATATAAATTTTTCTAAAAATAAAGAGTCAAGTAAGAAAGCAATTATCTGCTTTCTTCTAATTTTTTCAAAATTTCTTCAATAGCTTCTAACTTTTCCATTAAATCCCTATGTGTAGGTTCTTCTTCCGGATGTCCTCTCCTCTCATGAGGTAATGGACTTCTTTCATGTGGCAATCCCATTTTTACCTCCCGTATCTTGTGGTTCTATGAACCCAATCCCATGCTTCTAGTTTCATTAAAACCTCATCATTGTTGCCCTCAAAGCACCTTAAATAAAGGTCGTGATATTCCCTGTCTATTCTTTCTCCCTCTTCAAATTTCCTTTTTATATAATCCCTAATGCTCATTTTATTTTCCTCCTAATTTCTGTTATTCTAGAAAACTAGAAAGTATATAAAAGTTTCGATTTTTCTATTAAAGAAGAAAGATAATATTTTTATAGTAAACACGAACATTCTTTATATGCCTCCTATATTTGATGAGATAGTTCACAAGGCCCTCTCTAGTGATTTGAGAAGAGGAATCTTACTAAGTTTATCAAAGAAGGAGAAATATTTGAGTGAAATAGCATTAGAGATAAAAAGAAAGCCGCAATCAGTTGATTTTCACCTAAGTTTGCTGCAGGAAATTGGCTTGGTGGAATCAGAATGGAGAGAAGGAAAGAAGTACTACTTTTTGAAGGATAGACGGATTATAGATTTCTTAAAAAGAGGAAAAGCAGTTCCAGCAGATTTCAGACCAAAACCCCCTCATGAGATAGTTCTTGACATGTGGGAAGACATGAAAAAAAGACTGGACAGAATCGAAGAAAGGTTAAAAAAGTTAGAAAGGTAATTACTTCATCTTTTTTGTAACATCTATCTTCTCATTACATTTCTCGCATAAGAATCTAACAGCTTCAACAGTTTCTTTTTTCCCAGTTTCTTCCTCTACTCTTTGAACTTTTTTTCTTTTAAAGGGAACAGAAATTTCCCCAGCATTATTACATTTAGGACAAGTATATTGAATATTCATTGCTAAAGTCTCTTCATATTCTTGTTGAGGAACATTATACTTGCATTCGGGGCATTCATATTCTTCAGTTCTAATCTTAGCTCGTCCTGTTTTAGGATCTTTTGGCTTTCCCATTAATCCTTTTCCACATTTTGGGCAATTCCCTCTAAAAACCCAAGCCCTGATCTTCCCTTTGCCAACATTTCTGTTAGTAAAGTAAACACATTCATCCATAGAAACAGGTTCTCTTAATGCCATAACTTTCAATCTTCTTAAGTTGTTTATAAAATTTACTTTTATCTGCTTTCTATAAGTCTACTCGTAGGATCTAATCCTATTAGTCTAGAATAATACCCGCCTTCTCTTTCATGCGCTGAATCCAATAGGAGTCTTACAATAAGAGGATAAGGTACTTCATTAGACTCCGTGCCCAGAATATCAATTCCATCTCGATTTAGCTCTTCATCAACTAGTTTAGCAGAATCTGGGAGGACTACTCCTTGAAAAGGCTTGCCTGTATGCGAATATTCAAAAATCCTAGCTAAAAACAAAGCCCCCCACTCCCTAGATATGGCAACAAAAGGTAAACCAGAAGCATAGTTTTCTCCATCGTTAAGAATGTCCATATGGCCTAATGCATATATTACGGAAGAATCTCCTTTAACACTATACACTCCAGAGCGAATCAAAACATCTGCAGATTCACCGTCAAAACCAACAGCAGAGCTATTAAAGTTAATCACACGCATAAGCCTATCAAATTCCAATGGCCTTTTCAATACTTCATTTAGATTAAGCCTCTCATCTTCTTTTAGAAAACTTTCTCTTGCGGGCACAATTATAGTAACCATAATTATAAATAGAAACAAATATTTAAAAATGTTACTAATTTTGAAGTGATAACAGGATTAACGTCGTTCGATCAACTTGCTATAATTCATTAAAAACATATATAAAGAATATATTAAACAGATTAGTCATAGCCCTGTAGTGTAGCGGTCAAGCATGCAATTTAAGCATAAGGCTCTGGCTGATAGGAGACACCTTGTGACTCTGGTTCGAATCCAGACAGGGCTAATTTTTTGGCTGTAAAAGCTCCCACTTTCCCTCTGAAATTATTTCTACTTTATTATTAACAATTTTTATTGCTGTATTGTCATCAATTGCATACAATGGCTTAGAAAGAGTTTTCATTTGCTCTTTGAGAATTTCTACCCTAATTTTAGGAAAATGCTCAGAATTTAAGTGTGGTCTTATCAAGAAATCTACATAGCCTAATCCCTTCATATCTTTCATGAGTTTTAAATCTTCATAATACAAAATTTTTGAGCTACTCACAGAAAGTACAGGATTGGCCACAATGCTTCCAGCACTGATTCCCACATACACTCTTGTTTTAAGCAACTCTGGAAGCCATTTTTCTAGCCCAGATTTCTTAATCCAATACATCAAGTGAAAAGTATTCCCTCCGCCAAAAACAAGGATATTTGCTTTCTTTAATCGTGGAAGCCACAGCTGCTTCTTTAGCGCAGATATATCCACAATATCTACAATTCCAAGCTGTTGGCAGTTTACTAGATCATTGATCAGCCACTCTTTGCTACTATCTTCTACATTTGCCGCAGTTGGGATGAATGCAATTCTGTTCTCCTTTTCTGGTCTTACCAGATCTCTGAGTGCATTACGCAAGCTTTTGTTGGTCAAGCCTCCAGAAGTTAACAAGAGTTTCATGGTATTCTTAATATTAGTGCATTTATTTGCTTTTCCTATAGTTTTTTAAAGGATTTTTTGTTTATCATCTCAAAGCCCTGTTAGTCTAGCCCGGTCAATCTTAGAACCGATAGGACACGACCCTCTCATGTACAGTAACAAAGAAAGGTCGAAACCCGAGTTCGAATCTCGGACAGGGCAAATTATTTTAATAAAAGGAATTAAAATTAAATCATGGCAAGTTACAAAAGATTGTGTTATAGATGTAAGAAAAATTATGTTCCTGCTTCTTGGAAAGATAAGTTTGTTACATGTTATGACTGCACAAAAAAGGAAAGTTCTGTCGAAATCCAGGATCCAAAGATGAAAGAATTATTCAATATCCCGGAAGATTACTATAAAGAAAACTCTTTTTTGAGGAATATAAAGCTAAGTTATATCAGATATAACAGCTTGACAGATAGGCAAATAGAAGCTTTTAAAGAAACTGTAAAAAAATTAAAGAATAATCCCAAGAAAAAATGAAAATAGCAATACTCGGTGATCCTCATGGAAAAATTCCTAAACTAAAAAACGCAGATCTCATTCTCTGTACAGGAGATTTAGGAAAAGCTGATTTAATAAGGAGCTACTTTTTCAAATACACATTAAAAGAAATAGATTGGCATAAAGTAGTATCTAAAAAAGAAGTAAGAGCAGCATATGAGCAGTTAGTTGATAGTTCAATAGAGGTTATAAGGACTTTAGGCAATACAGGAATTCCAACTTTATTAGTTCTTGGAAATGCAGAAATGTCAAATAGAGAAATAGAAAAATTAAACAAAGATTTCGAGTTTAAATTAAGATCTCAAGAAAATGAAATTAAAAAATTTAAAAATATTAAGGTAATAAATAAAAAAATAATAAATTTCAAAGGTTTAAAAATAGCAGGTCTAAGTTTTTTTAGAAAAGAAAAATCAGTTAAAAAATTCTTAAGCAAGGCTAAAAATCTGGATATTTTATTAATACATAACCCCCCCTATAAAATACTTGATACAGCAATAAATAAAAATCTAAAAAGACCAAAACATCTAGGAAGTAAAATAATTTTATCGTATATCAAATCAAAAAAGCCAAAGTATGTTGTATGCGGTCATATCCATGAAGCAAAAGGTGTAGAAAAACTCAATAATACTACAATAATAAATGCAGGTCAAAAAAGCACCATTTATCTTTAAGAATAGATCTTCTAAACGCTTTACAAAGTTTTATATAAATTTTGTCTGACTAATTATTATTTTCAGGGGGTAATTAAAATGAATGAAGACTGTTTAAGAGAAAAAGTTGAAAAATATTCTGTTCTAAAATCACAAGGAAAATTATCAGAAGAGAGAGAAGGAGCATTAGCAACATTTAACGAAGTAATGGACCTGTTAGAAGAAGGTAGATTAAGAACTGCTAGCAGAAGAGACGAAGAGTGGGAAGTTAATTTATGGGTAAAGCAAGGAATCATGCTTGGATTTCCATTAGGCAATGTAACAACATACAATGGTAGTGCAGATATTAGTTTCGTCGATAAAGAAACTTTTCCATTAAGAAGAATTACCCCCGAAATGGGCATAAGAGTAGTTCCACCTTCTGTAGGTTTAAGAAGAGGTTCTTTTGCAGGCAAAGGAACAGTATTCATGCCACCAGCATATGTCAATGTTGGAGCCTATGTTGGAGATGGCACTATGGTGGAGAATTTGGCAGGAAGTTGTTGCCAAATTGGAAAGGATTCACACATAAGTGCGGGGGCAGTTATCGGAGGAGTACTCGATCCCATAGAAGCAACACCAGTAATTTTAGGAGACAATGTTTTACTCGGAGAAGGTTCAGGAGTAACTCAAGGTTCAAGATTAGGTGATTTAGTCACATTAACACCAGGAGTGCATATATCAAAAGGAACTCCAGTAATAGACCCTATAAGGGGAATAGCATATCCTAACAAAGGAATGATAACCCTAGAAAGAACGAGGATAGGGGGGATTAACTTCTATACTCTCGATAAGGTAATAGACGAAAAAGATCCTTCATATGGACCAGAAGTACCAAGAGGAGCATTAGTGATATCTGGAGTTATGTTATCGAGTACAGGAACTCTAAAAACAGTACCCATGGTAACAAAGTATATAGAAGATAAAAGCCAAAGGGCTTATGCGCTAGAAGAAGCTTTAAGGAGTTAATTTTAATGGGCTTTAATCCTTCACATAGATTAGATGGAATAGAAATTTCTATAATTAGAAAAATAAATGCCTTAGCAAAACCTTCAACTATTAACTTGGGAATAGGTCAACTTCCTTATAGGGCTCCAGGACCATTAATACAAGCAGGCATAAAAGCATTAGAAAAAGGAGTTATTCAATACACCACAAATGCAGGAAATGCAGAATTAAGACAGTTAATAGCAGAAGAACATCCTCGTCTATATGAAAGAGGAGTAAACCCAGAAGACGTGATTATCACTACTGGTGTTGAAGAAGCTCTCTCAATTGTTTTTGCAGCAAGTCTGAATCCAGGAGATGAAGTATTGATTCCAGAAATATATTTTTCTGTTTATGATCCACTTGCAAGGTTTTATGGGGCTACACCAAGAACATACAAACTCGATGAAACTTTTTCTTTAGATCTAGAGGATATAGAATCTAAAATAAACCCAAGAACAAAAATAATTGTAATCAATAGTCCTGCAAATCCAACAGGAAAAATTTTAAGACAAGATGAATTATCAAATCTAGCAGAAATCATTCTTTCACACAGAGACCTGTATGCTGTTTCAGATGAAGTTTATTCTCATCTTTATTTTGGAGAAGAAAAGCCACAATCTATTGCGCGATATTCAGGTAGGGTTATTATAACTGACGGAATATCTAAAAGATCTAGTGCTACAGGACTAAGGATAGGGTGGACAATAGCTCCACAAGAAGTAACAAGAGAACTAATTAAGGTGCATCAGTACATGGTAACATGCGCATCATCAATATCCCAAGCTGCAGCTATTCCAGTTCTAAGGGGAGAATGTTTAGAAAGTGAAGAGAAATACAGAAGATCATTAAAGGAAAACAGAGATTCAGCCATACAACTTTTATCCGAGATTCCAGATATGGATTTGGTATCTCCAGAAGGAGCATTTTATTGTTTTCCAAATATCTCTAGATTCGGGGATTCAATGGATGTTTCTTTGAAACTATTAAATGAGTGTGACGTTTTAACAATTCCAGGTATTGCTTTTGGCGAAAAAGGTAAACATCATATAAGACTATCCTATGCAGTAGGCAAAGAAAAATTGTGCGAAGGCATAACGAGAATGCAAAAGGTTTTACAATGAATCCATCAGATATCAGTTCATCATTTCAACAATCAGATTCTGGATTTAAAATTTCTGGATTAGACTTAGAAGAAATTGTTCACACAACGGGAACCCCAGTATTCGTATACGATGCAGAAACAATAAGAAATAAATATCATCACTTAAGGGAGAATCTCCCAACTGAAGTAGATATTTTTTACGCTATGAAAGCTAATCCCGCATTAGCTGTAGTGAAATTGTTAACTAACATGGGAACGGGTGTAGAAGTAGCATCGAGAGGAGAATTACTTGCCTGTCAAATGTTAGATATCAATCCAGAAAACATAGTTTTTGCAGGACCTTCTAAAACAGATGAAGATTTGAGAACTGCAATTGACATGCAAATCCGTTCAATAAACGTAGAAAGCTTTGAAGAATTGAAAAGAATATCTCATTTAGCTCAAATAAGAGGAATAACTGCTAGAGTAGAATTAAGAATCAATCCTGAATTTGAAGTCAAGGGAGCTACAGTAAACATGGGTGGCGGCCCAAAGAAATTTGGAATAGACGCAGAAAAGCTTGATGATAGATTCATGGCTGATGCTCTTGGTCTACCAAACATAAACATCCAAGGTCTTCACGTTTTTTCTGCAACAGGAATTCTTAATCAAGAGGGGTTTTTACAAAATTTAGAAAGCTGCTTTAGCTTAGGCGCAAAATTAAATAAATATTTTTTAGTAAAATCAATAGATGTTGGTGGTGGGTTAGGCATACCATATAAAGATGGCGAAAGAGAGCTCTCAATTGCAGGAATTAGAGACAAGATATTACAAATGTTTGAAACATATTGGTTTATTAGAGACAATGGAACTAGAATAATACTAGAGCCTGGAAGATACCTAGTGGGGCAAAGCGGGATATATGTAACAAGAGTAGAGTATACCAAAGATTCTAGGGGTGTTGATTATGTCTTGATAGATGGAGGAATACATCATCTTTTAAGACCAGCATTAATAGGGTCGAGTCATCCAACATTTAATTTAACAAGAAGAAGCGCTGAAGAAACATCATACGGTCTTGGTGGATGTTTATGCACTTCCACTGACTTTTTAGCAGAACAAGTTAAATTACCTTTATCAACATCGAGAAATGATTTAATCGGGATATTCTGTTCAGGAGCGTATGGATTCACAGAAGGAATGCCTCTTTTTTTAAGCCACGATATTCCAGCAGAGGTTCTTGTTCACAATAATACTTATTCAATAATAAGACCAAAAGTTCCAATAGAAGAAGTGTTAAATCAACAAATAGTTCCAGATAATTTGTAAATTACCTAAAATAACTTTTTATCTTTTCAATTTTCTCACTTACTATTGTATTTAACATATTATAATGACTGTCAAAAATAGACAAGAAAGTATCTAAAATTTTAGTCGGTCTTACAATTATGCTTTGTAAAACTTCTTTATTCAAAATCATTTCAGCATTCAGAGCATACATTTCATCTTTATCTTGTTTAAAGTGTAGAACAGAAAACATAGTCTCACCAGTATCAATTTTTGATTTTAACCTAACAGAAAATACAACACCGGCATTTTCAGCTTTAATCCCCTCTTCTTTATCAGTTTCAGGATCATATAGTGTAGCAATAACATCTCCTTTTTTTACAGCATCACCAAGCTCAACTTTCACATCTAATAGTCCAGAAAAAGGCGCCCTATATCCATACCTATAATCTAAAACAAACTGCCTGATAGGCACATCAATCAAACCATTGAGCATTTTTTTATAAATTAAAACATTCCTTATTCCCCTAATTCCTTCAGCAACATGTTTATCCCAAATTTTAATTCCTCCTCCAACTTCAACAGTCAAAACAGGAATTTTATGTTTTTTGTAAGATTCAATAGCTAACATTCCAGGTTTTCCCTCTCTTTCCAATATTAAATCAGTCCCAAAAATCCTGCTAAGTTCAGCAACTTCAGGAGCTTCTTTACTGTTCAAAACCCTAGAATGCGGAAGTAAAATATTCTCAGCATTAGAATCATGACAGTCAATACCAAAATCACATTTCCTTACTACCTCTTCAAAGAAAGTCTTGGCAATTACCTCAGAAGCAGATTTTGGATTTTTTTTACTAAACTGCCTGTTAATATCTCCATTATCTAAAGGTACATATCTCATACTATTTCTAAAGCCCAAGGTATTAATAACTGGAATGACAATTAACCTCCCACTTAATGATTCAGGGCTAATAGTCTCTTTAATATTCCTGACTATCTCAATTCCATTAACTTCATCTCCATGCATTCCAGCAGAAATAAAAGTAGTAGGTCCATCTTTAACCCCGGAAATTATGAATATAGGAATTTTAACTTTTAGATTACCTAACTTAATTTCTAAGAAGCCTTTTGTTTTTTTACCTCTTACTTCCTTACATGTTCCTATCTGCAAGTTTTCCATAAAGTACAACTTTTTAAATTAATATAATAACCTTTTGATTATGAATTTAGACCAGCATTTCATGATAGACGAAGATTTGTGTAAAAGAATAGTTTCTTACCTAAATATTAAGTCCAATGAAGCGGTATTAGAAATAGGCCCCGGCAAAGGAGCTTTAACTAAATACTTAACAAAAAAAACTAAAAAACTAGTTTTAGTAGAAATAAGCTTCGAATTAACAAGCGAATTAATGAATAAATTTAAAGAAGCTAGAATAATAAACGAATCAATAACGAAGTTTAAAGAGTTAAATTTTGACAAAATAATAGGAAACTTGCCTTATTCTGTAACAGAATCAATAATGAATATTCTGCTAGCAAGTAAATTTGAATTAGCAGTTTTCACAGTTCCTAATAATTTTCTAAAAAAAGGATTATTAACTTTATTAATGCCAAAATTCTTTGATATTGAAATTTTAGAAGAAATAAAAAAAACTTCTTTTGATCCTCAACCAAAGGTAAATTCTAAAGTAATAAGAATAAAACACAAAGAAATGAATGAAGAAGAAAAAATAATAAAAGAGATTTATTTGCAATCTGATAAAAAATTAGAAAATGCTTTCAGAGAATCTTATTGCAAAATATTAAAGTTAACAAAAAAAGAAGCTAAAGCAAGAGTTTCAAAATTAGACTTTTCAGATAAAAAAGTTTACACTTTAAACTTAGAAGAATGGAAGGAAATAATTAAAGGAATAGAGCAGATTTAAATAAATATTAGTTTTTTAAATTCTATGGATTGCCCATTCTGTAATATTAACAAAGAAAAAACAAGAATAATAAAAGAAAAGAGTAAAACTTTTGTGATTCTAAGCAATCCGAGATTAATGCCAGGACACTTATTAATTATTCCAAAAAGGCATGTAGAAAATCTTTCAGAATTAAGTACGGAAGAAAGAAAAGAATTATTTGATACATTAATAGAGTTTCAGGAAAAAATATTAAAAAACATAGCTTCAGGTGTTGATATGAGACAAAATTATAGGCCATTTCAGAAACAAGACAACTTAAAGGTAAATCATTTGCATATTCATTTACAACCAAGAGAACTGTTTGATGAATTATATGAGAAATGTCAGATATTCGAAAAAAATGTCTTTAAAGAATTAAGTAAAGAAGAAATGGAAAAGTTTTCGAAATTATTAAAGTAAAAAGACATAAGCGCCAATAGTCTAGTGGTTAAGATAGGGCCTTCCCAACAAAGGAAAAAGGCTCTGACCGGGGTTCAAATCCCCGTTGGCGCATTTAAAAGATGAGCTCATCTCTGTAGATTAATTTATTTAGATTTTTCTAGTAATTTTAGCCCAGCCCGATATTCTTCTATCGTTTCTGTTGATTTTATCCCATCTGCAGCTGCTTCATTCATCATTTCACTTACAGTAATTCCAGATTTTTCAGCTGCTTTATCCAGAGAACACCTTCCGTTCCTGTAAAGGCTTAGGTACTTATTTAATAATAATTGTTTTCTTCCTAATATTATCAAATCCTTAAGCGCTTTTGTTTTATCCACATGCTCCTCTTTAGCAGTTTCTTCCACCATCCTAAGAATATCTTGCTCTAGTCTTGCTCCTAAAAATTCAACCTTTGTCATTTTTTAAATCCTCCAGTATTATTTCAATTAAATTGTCTTCAAACCATCCATATTTTTTTAGTTTTTTTAATGCATTCATGGCTTTTTCTGAGGTTATCTCTCCTGTTCTAAATAAATGTGTAATTAATTCAAGGCTTCCAACTAAAGGAAGACTATTAACTTTAGACGCTTTTCTTCCCTGTAGATTATCTGTTGCTATTATAAACTTTTTTCCCATTCCAGCAGATATAGTTGAAGCTTCTCCCTCCCCCATATTAAAATCCCTCATTAGTTTTTCAGTTATTTTTCCGTTACCTCTTATTATTTGGATTTTGTTGCTCGTCTTTAGATTTTCTATTAAAAATGAATCTTCTAGCATTTTTTCCTTTCCCTTTATTACTTCATTGTAAACTTGTTCTGTCATTTTTACTTCCACTACATTTGCCAAAGATTCAATTACTGACGATTTTGCTAGTAATATTGCTGTGCACGCGTCTATAGCTATTTTCATTTAACAAAATTAAATAATGTTAAATATATAAAGGTTTCGATAGATTTTATTTGCATAAAAAGATGTATAATTAATATTTTGGGTTTTGACACAACAAAACTAAACAAGGCGCATTCAATAGCAATAGAGTACAAGTGGCAAATGATCAGAAACATCTACTTCTGGAACAGAAAATAAGTTTACACCTATGTCGCGAGAAACTAAAACATAATCCGCATATCTACACGGTTTTGGATAGTAAATACGACTTCTTGTGTTAGTTATTCCTTCTTTTGTAACAAGATTTACTAGGTCTTCTTCAAGTATTGCCAAACTCTCAGTTCCGGGCACTAAATTAAAATCCCCGCACAAAATTTTTTCTCCCTCTAATTCGTCAAATATACCCCTAACTCTCCTTGATTGCTCAATTCTATCTGGAGTGTCGTCTTTGCCTTTTCCGTTCCACAATCCATGAAAATGTGCAATACTATACCTCAATCCATGATGAACAATTGTTACATGTTGTAAATTTCTAGGCAAGCATGTAAATTCGCTTCTTTCACAATTTCTTTTTCCATACACAAATTCATCACCCCTATACTGGTTTACAGACACCTCAGAATGTAAAAAAAGGCTCAAACCACATGAAATCATAGGATTTTGGTTTCCATCAGTATCTAATCCATCATAAGCTGGAGCAAAATATCCGAAAAAATCGGGCAACAAGCGACTTATTTCAGTATGTAAATTTGCCCTAATACCAGAATGAGTTGTTACAGCAACAACGCTATCAAACATCTCCTGAAAACAAAATACGTCTGTATCTTCGGCTTGTTCTTCAATAAACCTGAGCAAAGGTTCAAAGACCTTCCCGCCCCACGTATTCAAAGATATAAGTTTCATAACCTTGTATCGATATAAAAGGTTTATAAAAATAACCGCAAAATTTATAAATCAACGAAAGTTACCAATATAGATACCTTTGGTTAATTTAAAATGATACCATTAATATTAAGACTAAAGAAGAATTCGCACAGAGAAATAGCGAAAGCCCAGGATTTAGTAGTAGAAACTCTCTACAACATATTTAATAATGCTGTGTTTCACGGGGGGACAAGCATATGGAGATGCTATAAAGGAAACAGATTTTCTGAAGATATTGACGTATACTTGACAAGAGACTTAAAAAAAATAAACGAATTTTTTAGTTTGCTTGAAAAAAAAGGATTCATCGTAGAAAAGAAAAAGATTACTGAAACTAGCATATTTTCAACACTTAAATTTAACAGGGAAAATGTAAGATTTGAAGCAGTTTTTAAGAAAATAAGCGGTTCTTTAAAAGAATACGAAACTGCTGAAGGCAATTTTCTAATAGTTTATGCATTAAAGCCTGAAGAATTAATAAAAGAAAAAATCAATGCATACCTGAAAAGGCAAAAAATAAGGGATTTATACGATATATTTTTCTTATTAAGATATGTAGAAAACTTATCTTCTGTAAAAAAAGAACTAAAAGGATTTATTGTAAAATTTGAAAATCCAAAAGATGAGAATAACTTAAAGGTTTTAGTTTTAGAAGGTTTAATCCCAAGTAAAGAAAAAATGCTGGAATATATAAAAAATAAGTTATAAAAATGGGAAAAGAAAAATACATTAAAGAAGTTGAAGCTCTGTTTGAAAAAAGCCCTGTAGTTAGTTATGCTTCAATAGAGAGGATAATAAAAAATAAAAAAAATGTAAAGCAGTATGTTAAAAGATTAATTCATTATTTGCTTAAAAAAAACAGGATAAAAAGATTAACAAAAGGATTTTATACCAAAATAGAGGACAATTCACTGGCTGTTTTCTGCTTTAAACCAGCATATTTAGGATTGCAGGATGCATTAAGTTATCACAATCTATGGGAGCAAGAAACTATCCCTGTAATTATCACAGCAAGAAAAATAAGGCCCGGAGTTAGAAAGATATTAGGAAAGAATGTTTTGATAAGAAGAATAGAAAAAAAGTATCTTTTTGGCATTGAATACGACAAACAGAATAATGTAGCTATACCCTACTCAGATATTGAAAAAACTTTTATTGATATGATATACTTCAAGGAAAAGATAGACAACGTAACCCTTAACAACTTAAAAAGAAATATTAATAAGAGGATGCTTGATAGTTATTTAAAAATGTATAAACCGAAAATAAGAAAAACCATACTAGATTGTTTTAATAAAAAGGATGGATATAAATGAAAAAGTTCTATATTCTGCAAAATACATATTCTATTCACTAGTCCATCGGACAACTTCACGCGCCAGACTTATAAACAAATTTACGTGAGTATTTGTTCTAAATAAGAGGTGATAAAATATAGGATTTGATAGAAGAAGAAAATCAAATATATCTAAAGAAGAGCTAAAGAAATTGTACATAAAAGAAAATCTGACATCTGCCCAATTGGCAAATCATTTTGGGCATAGTAAAAACACAGTATCTTACTGGTTACGTAAGTATCACATTCAAATTAGGACACCGTCTCAAAGTATGAGTATGTTTGCGAATAAACAAGAAGCTATTACGAAGAGTAAATTATACAATCTGTATATAATCCAAAAATTAAGCATAGCCGATATAGCTAAAAGACACAATTGCACACACGACACTATAGTTAGAAAGATAAGAAAATATAAATTCGGTAATAAATTTTCTAAGGGCAAAAGAATAGAAATCTCCAAAGAAGAGCTTAAAAAATTATATATCTCTAAAAAATTAACTACTTACGATATTGCAGAAAAATTAGGGTGTTGTCAGGCAAGCATATGGAAAAGACTAAAATTCTATAATATCAAAAGAAGAAGCCATCCTAGTCCAGAATATTTTAATATTCCTTCTAAAAAACAATTAAAAGAGCTGTATGTTAGAAAAAGATTATCCACATGGAAAATAGAAAAAGAATATGGATTCTCAAGAAGCACGGTTCATAGGAAGTTAAAAAAGTATGGGTTTATTAGAAGCAGAGCAGAGTCTCACAGAATTTATCCCAGAATGGATTTTGATGGAGACTTAATAATGAAAGCTTATCTTATTGGTTTTAGAATTGGAGATTTAAGGGTTAGAAAAATTTGGGAAAACAGTGAAACAATTCATGTTGATTGCGGCACAACCATTCCAGAGCAGATAAGTCTGATTAAAAATTTATTTGGAAGATATGGTAGAATCTGGATGAAAAAAATAAAAAGTAGGAATGATAATTGTTATCAGATTGAAACATATTTAAACGATTCTTTTTCATTCCTTTTAGACAAAAAAGCTCCCAAATGGGCTTTTAAAAATAAAGAAACATTTTTCTCTTTTCTAGCAGGGTTTACAGATGCAGAAGGAACAATTAGTATAGCAGATAATAGAGCCTATTATAGTTTGGTTAATCAAGACAAAGAGTTGTTAGTTAGGATTAGAAATAAGCTTTTGTATCTTAGGCTAATAGTACCCAATTTAAATCTGGATTCAAAGAAGGGCAGCCCAAGGGTAACAAGCAAAGGAACATATTATAGTAACAAGGATTGTTGGTCGCTTAGAGTCCATAGAAAATATTCCCTCTATACGCTCCTTGAGAATCTGCAGCCTTATTTGAAACATCCAAAAAAGGTAAAGAATTTAAAACTAGCTAAAGCTAATATAATAGAAAGAAATAGAAAGTTTGGGGTTTAATATGACAAAATATCTAAGCACGGCTATACATTACGTAAATTCATTTCCTCATATGGGGCATCTCTATGAAGAAGTTACATCTGATGTCGTAGCTCGGTGGTTTCGCCTTAAAGGGGAAGATGTCTTTTTTTTAACAGGCACTGACGAAAATGCCCAAAAGATAGCTAGAGTTGCTAAAGAGAAGAATATTCCAGTAAAAGAATTTGTAGATGGAATGACTAATAATTTTATCGATTTGTGCAAGGTTTTCAACATTTCAAACGATGATTTTATTCGAACTACAGAAAAAAGGCATATTAAGGTAGTGCAGAAAATATTTGATAAAATGCATAAAAACGGAGATATCTATAAAGGGAAATATGAGGGATCATACTGTTACGGCTGTGAGGCTTTTTATCAAGAAAAGGATTTGGACAATTTAAAATGTAAAATTCATGGCAAACCTGTTGAAAAGATAAAAGAGGAAAGTTATTTTTTTAAATTAAGTAAATATCAAAAAAGGCTGTTAGAGCATTATAAAAAAAATGAAGATTTTATTCTCCCACGATACAGAAGAGGGGAAATTATTAACAGGGTTAAAGAAGGTTTAAAAGATTTAAGTATAAGCAGATATAATGTAGATTGGGGCATTCCCGTTCCATTTGATGAAAAACATAAAATCTATGTATGGAAAGAGGCCCTCGAAAACTATATCTCTGCTTTAGGATACCCAATTGGGGGTAGATTTAAGAGATATTGGCCTTGTGATTATCATTTTATCGGGGTTGATATAAACTTTTTTCATTCCGTGATATGGCCTGCTATTCTAATGTCAATAAATGTAGCCCTTCCTAAACATATTTTTGTTCATGGATTTATAAAAATTGGTGGAGAGAAAATGAGCAAATCTAAAGGTATTGTTATTGATCCTTTTGATCTTTCAAAAAGATACCCTATAGACAGTATTCGTTATTATCTAATACGTGAAATTCCATTCGGCCAAGATGGAGACTTTTCAGAAGAATCTCTTATAGCTAGGCATAATAATGAATTAGCAAATGATTTAGGAAATTTAGTTTCTAGAGTTTTAACTTTGACAGAAAAGAATTTCCCAGCAGGATTAAAAAAATCTCCTTTAGACAAAAAATTAATCTCTAAATTAAATATTAAAAAAATAGATTCTCACATGCAAAAACTAGAACTGCAACAAGCATTAAATGAAACATGGAAATTTATCAATGAATGTAATAAACATATTAATGATGAAAAACCATGGGAATTAAAAGGCAAAGAACTAGAAAAACACCTTTACACTTTAACAGAATCAGTAAGAATAATAGCAATCTTACTATCCTCCTTTATACCTACAACATCAGAAAAAATATTTAATCAATTAGGACAAAAAAGTGGGATATTAAAAGATGCAGTATTTGGCAAAGTAAAAATATATAAAGTTAAAAAATCTGATATTCTTTTTAAAAAGATTGAAATGAAAGAAAAAAATATTGAACCAGATAAGATAGAGCAGAATTTGGACAAAGTAGATATTGACTACTTTAAAAAAATAGACTTAAGAGTTGCAAAAATAAAAGCAGTAAGCGATCATCCTAATGCCGAAAAGCTATATCTATTAGTATTGGACTTGGGCAAAGGAGAGCATGAGCTTCAAGTTCTTTCAGGGCTAAAAGAAAACTACACAAAAGAACAACTTCTAAACAAAAGGGTAATAGTAATAAAAAACTTAAAACACGCAGTAATAAGGGGTATTGAAAGCCAAGGCATGTTGTTAGCAGCAGTTTTCAAAAATAAAGTGAGTTTAGTAGAACCTGATTCCGATATTGAGATTGGGGCTAAGGTAATGTAACTAAATCATTAAATATAAACTCCAAATGCCCTTCTCTTTCTGAAGGCAATCGAGTAAGCTTTCTTTTAATAGAGTCTAAAACAAACTCTAGATTCTGTTGCATACTCGGCACTTGTGCTCCCAATTCATAATACACCCAGATGTTTCCATCAGAAAACGCACAATCTAGACCCTGAGATAAATAGCTTGGCAAGACGTTAGGGAATACCATACCTCCTCCTGCAGGAGAGTAGAATCCTCTAAATGAATCTTTTTCAAATAAAAGACCAACATTATTCAAACCAATAAAGGCAACATCTTTTCTATCGAGGGTCTCTACAATATAAACCGTAGGATCTGTAACTTTTCTGTACATAGTGTTATTCTTTTTCACTCTTCCAAAAAGATGTTCTATCCAGATATAAGTTTAGAATACAAAAAAACTTTTAAAACTATGTGAGGTTGGGCCCGCGCAGATTTGAATTCCGCGGGTAATGGATTACCCTCTGCGGACCCCTGCCTTATCAGACTCACCTTCTCCCATACTATGGAAAAATGCAGTGCTCTAACCAGGCTGAGCCACGGGCCCCTAAATAACATTCTTTATACTAAGTTTTTAAAGGTTTTGAAGCAGTTTCGCATCATTAAAATACTCTAATTTTTTCTGCACAAAAGCTTTTTATATGCAGTATTTTTATCAAAATTATGCAAAATAAAAACCAACTACCCAAGATGAACTTATTTCTATTTAGTTGGGGCTATCTTTATCATCATAGGTTTGCTTAAGGAAATTATTTTGCTTTAAGCCTTTTATTTTTAATCTTTATCTTCAGCACTATAATCTCTTTTTTCACTAAAATGACTCAAAAAATAAGACTATCCAACGGAGAACTAAAGAGCCTCAAAAGAGGCCTGATTTATCTAGCTAGTGCCAAGCTTACAAAAAAACAGAAGCAAACTCTGTTAATGGTAAGCAGTAAAGAGTTAGGTATAAACGCAACAGAGCTAGTTATCAATATTTCAAAAGAATTAAATTGTTCGCAATCAACAGCATGGAATAATCTTCGTTCTCTAAGGAATTTTGGTTTGATAGAATCTGGCTGTAAAGAAAACAAGGGTCAGAAAGTTACACTAACCTCAGCAGGAGAATTAATCAACACGGAGGTAAATAAAAATGATATCTGAACGGTGGACTAGTGAAACAATTAAGGAATTGGATTTATCTGGAAATCGAGTAGAGAAGCCAGTAAGGTTTGTAGATATAGATGTAACATCTAGCTTTGCACACCTCACTCCAAATATCACAATAGACGAAGTACTAGGATACAGAAGAGCATCTACTTTAGAACTTGCTACTGAAGAAAAAGCAATTATAATATTAATGGATTATGATGGAATAATCCCTTCTAGAGAAAAACCTTCAGCAGACACATTAGAAACTATCTTTAGAACAAATGACAAATCAAATTCTCCTCAAGTTCTTCTAAGAGACGATATACCAATTTCACTTCAAACTTTCGACAAAGAGATAATATTAAGAGAAATAGATAAAGATTGGAAAAGCATAATCAAGAACACTATATCTGGAAAAAAAGAGAGAATAATATTTGCAAATAGATTTATTGCACTTGTGGAGGCTATGGAATTATCAGCAGCCACATCTTCATCTGCATCAGAATTTTTGCAAGATTTAAGAAGAAGATTTCTTAGTATGCTTGAGATAAACGCATACCCCATTCCTGAATCTACAGCACTTTCTCTATTCACCCAAAAATTACAAGAAGATTTGGAAGCGGGATTTCCATATTGGAAGATGCAGGTTCCTGAAAAATTTGAAGCTAAGCACAAATCTAACCAAGGAACATATTTAGTTTACGGCATATGTAAAAAAGGGGAATTAGCAAATGTATCTTTCTACGAAAACCCAGGAAGATTTGAATTTAACAGAAGAGAAGACGAAAGAGTTGTAATATTAGCAGAAGATTCAATACAAGCAATAGTAAAAAGAGAACTAATGCCCACTACCACCTTGTTAAATTATATTGTCTTGAGCCCAGCAAGAAAGAAAAGAGATAATGAAAGAACAAAAAGAGTTCACATAGCTGGAAATTTTATGGCTGGAAGAAATGGTTATGCTTTGGAACTACTTCCATTTTTCAACGCAATACCTGGTTATGATGAAGTTAGTCTAGTTTGTACAGGCTATGACGGAAGATGTACTATAAAGGGCAAACAAAGAAATCGGATTGGTTTTGGTACAGTTTTTCCACACTTTGGAAAAAAAGGATTAGAGAAATATCTTGAACAAGAAGCTCCATTTAGCCTAGACAAAGGAATAGTGTTGGGTGAAGAGATATGAAGACAGAACTATGGCATGGAGCTCATAACAACTTTGTAGTTATGTATTATGAGAAAGATGTTCCAAGATTAAAAAAATGTAAGATTCAGGAAATGAATAGATATTACAATACAGACGGTTTGATACAGATAACAATCAAGAAAAATATTGTAATGAGATTCTTTAATCCAGATGGTTCTTTGGATAACTGTGGCAATGGACTAAGAGTTACAGCATCTTTTTGTTTTAAAAATAATCTCTGTAAAGATAAAGGGGTAATCGAATCACTAGGCCTAAAATTCCCATTTTTGATTAAAAAAGAGGTCCCTAAGATATTTTTTAACAACTTTAAGAAAAAAGATGGATTGTGGTCAATAGGAAATGTTGTTCACAAAACTATAATTGTAGAAAACTTCGAAAAATCTAAAAAAGTTGCAAAGTCGATTAGAAATAAACTAGACTGTAATGTAACAATAATAAAGAAACTAGACAAAGGAATTTTCGCGCAAACATTTGAAAGAGGCGTAGAAAATTTCACAGCAGCATGCGGAACAGGAGCAATTGCCGCTTCATTGCAGACAAGAAAAAACAAGGTATTTATGCCTGGAGGTTTATTAGAGATAAGCAAGCGCAAAGGTTCTATAGCTCTATCGGGACCAACAAAAATGGTAGGATTAATTGAAAATGAAATTTAAGCCTAATTGTGTAGCGGATGAAGAATTAATGAAGATCCCAGTAAAAGAGGCTAATGAGAAATTAGTTAATTTAAGAGATTACAATAAAGATATCATAATAGAAATAGAAGAAGAAAGTAAGAAAGCTCAAAATTTAAAAGAAAATGAATGTTTTGTAAGGGAAAGCGTTGCTATAATGTTATCTCAAGTACAATCTTTATTGCCAAAAGGAATTTGTCTTAAAATAATAGACTGTTATAGGCCCATGGAAGCGCAAAAAAGGATATATGCGCAGGTTTTCTCAGAGTTAAAAAACAAATTACCAAATCTAACAGATAAAGAGCTTGAAAAAGAAACAGACAAGTGGGTGGCTAACCCCAAAATAATCCCCCCACACACAACTGGTGGAGCTGTAGACCTTATCTTAGTAGACAAAAATTTGAAAGAACTAACCTTTGGCACTAAGATAAATGCAGTTTCAATAAAAGCAGCTACAGAATTTCCTTTTAAAAATGAAATAAAAAACAACAGACTTTTTTTAATTAAGATAATGACAGAAGCAGGGTTTGTTAACTACCCCTTAGAGTATTGGCATTGGTCTTATGGAGATAGGATATGGGCATTTTATAAGAAAAAACATTTTGCAATTTATGATAGTATTTAGAAAAATGTAACCGCCCTAACGGAGCTTGATACATCGTATCAATAGTAGGAATTAACATCAATTGTCTCATCTAAAATCTTTTGTCTTTCAAGAATATTGGTATAAGGAGGACAAAAGCCAAATCTCTTCCAAATATCATATTTGGTTAAGTGCTTTGAAGAATTAAATCCAATTTCATTAAACCACATTTCTACATAGTTTTCCCCATAAATATCA
>JACOZR010000021.1 GCA_016181245.1 Candidatus Woesearchaeota archaeon
AAAGATTGATGCTCCAAAAGAATACATAGGCAAGAAAGCCTATGTATTAATCAGAGGTTAAAACTCTGAATCTATTGAGTATCCGCGCAAAGCCACTATAAAAGAAAGTTATTTAAAGAAAAATAATTTACTAGTTCTAGAAAGAGGTTTAGTTATGCAAATAAATATAGAAAAAAAACATCTATACATATTCTTATCAATCACTATTTTACTATTCAGTTCTTTATATGTAATTGCTCAAACATTTACAAGTCCCGCATGGGATACATCAAAGCAAAGTCATGACGTTCTTTATACCAATATTATAACCTCTAAAGCATCTACACCAAGAGTAGTTAAAGTAGAAGGGGATTTAGAAATAACAAGTGGAAGCGGAATTACTTTGGGGGGGGTTAAACAAACAAGTTGGCCAACTTCTTCAGGGAGCACATCACCCTCATCAGAAAGGTGTGTAGTAACAAGTTTCAGTAAGGCAAATACTGGAACATCAACAACGGATAGGATATGCCCTGTTGGCATTATACTATCTCCGGATGTAAACAACTATTGTAACGGACCTCAAGATTTATTTCCCTATACTTCTACTAAGTTCGCAGATGTCATTCAAGCATGGTGTAATGGCAGAACAGGTGCAGGGTGTTCGATTGAGCTCGGCGAAGCATATGACCAATCAAGACCAATAAGTGACGCACTAAGCGAAGCTTACATCATGCAATCACGTGTAAAACATTATGACCTCTATGTATCTGTCACAAATAATGGATTGTTCGATTCAGACGGGCAATCTGCGCAGTTCATAGACGCAGAAAATGGAGAAGCTTTTAGCCTTTGGGATCCTTTTGACGGAGGTTCAAATCAACTTTCAGTAAATGGGTGCAGTTTTAAAGAAGAAACTGGTGCAGGCAATAACAACAAATGGTTATTAGAAGCAAATGGTGATTCTAGTTCATCTCAAAGAGCATGTAGATTAACAATTTGTAAAAAATCTTAATCAAAACTCTTAAAAACTCAATTTTCTAATTTTCTATTATGAAGCAAAAAGAACAAGAGCCGCAAGAAGAAGTGTTAAGAGTTCCAACACCAAGAGGAATTCAAGTCTTAGGTGTGGTTGAACAAAGAGTAGGTGGCTCAAGAATGATAGTAAGATGCCTAGATGGTAAACAAAGAAATTGCAGAATCCCGGGAAGATTAAAAAGAAAACTCTGGATTAGAGAAAATGACATAGTTATGGTTGAGCCATGGGAATTTGATAAAGAAACAAAAGGAGATATTCTATTAAAGTACAGACCAAACCAAGTTGATTGGTTAAAGAAGAACGGGTATCTCAAAGGTCTGGAAAACGTAGAAGAATTCTAAAATGTTCCAAGAAGGTTTAAAAATTCCAAAAAAACGTATTGCCGTTTTAATTGGAGAAAAAGGAAAAACAAAAAGAAAGATAGAAAGGATTACATCCACTGCATTAACAATTAATTCAGATGAAGGAGATGTGTTAATTACATCAGAAGAAAGTCTAAATACTTTCAATACAAAACCAATAATTACAGCTATAGGACGAGGTTTTAATCCAGAAGTAGCATTAAAATTAGTGGATGAAGAAAATATCTTAGTAGTAATAGACATAACAGAATTCTCAAAAAAATCCAAAAAAGATATGATAAGATTAAAATCAAGATTAATCGGAACAAGTGGAAAAGCAAGAAAGATGATAGAAATGCTAAGTCATACTGAAATTTGTGTTTATGGTAAAACTGTTTCTATAATTGGCGAGCAAGATAATGTATACCTTGCAAAAAGAGCAATAACAAACTTGTTACAAGGCTCTAAGCACGGAAATGTCTATGGTTTCATAGAAAGAACAAAGAAAAAGAGATAAAGATTTATAAAGAAGCTATTCATCACAACAGTATGCCAGCAGAAAAAACTGTAACTGCAGAAGATTTAGCAAAGGGGCAAAGAGAAATATCTATCTCAGAATTCTTTGTTAAGAACAAGCATTTGCTAGGTTTCGACAATCCAAGAAAAGCTCTTTTGACAACAATAAAGGAGGCATGTGATAATAGTTTGGATGCATGCGAGGAAGCGAGAATTGTTCCAGAGATAAAAGTGGAAATAAAGCCTATTTCTGAAGATCGTTTTATCGTAATAGTTGAAGACAATGGCCCAGGAATTGTAAAAGAACAAATCCCAAGAATATTTGCTAAGTTACTATATGGAAGCAAGTTCCATAGATTTAAGCAATCAGTAACAGGAGATGAGCCAATAATTCTAAGAAGAAATGGGAAAATACAAATTGTACCAATAGAAAGACTCATCAATAAATACCTAAAAGAAGAAGGAGAAACTGCAAGCGAGAATATGCAGGTGCCATGCTTTAACTGGAAAACTTATAAGTATTCGTTCCAGCCAATAAGCCATTTAATAAAACACAAAAGAGAAAACGAAATATACGAAATAACAGCAGCATACGGAAAAGCAATAAAAGTAACAGGATGCCACAGCCTGTTCACAATAGACAAAAAAACATTGAAAATAAAAGAGGCAGAGGCAAGAAATTTTACAATAGGGGATGTCATACTAGCGCCAAAAAAAATTGAAATAAAAGAAGAAACAGAAGAAATAAATCTCCTAGATTATATAACAGAAACAAAAGTAAAAAAACAGTACTGGTACCTGTACACAAAAAAAGAAACAATAAAAAAAATATTCGAAAATGCAAAAATAATACACAAAAAAACAGACAAGCCAAGAAAGTATTGCCAGTTAACTAGCGGAAAAAGAAAAGTAGACATACGGGATGATTCATACAAGCAATACATCACAAAAGGATTCATCCCAGTATGGCTGGCAAAATTCCTAGGAGTAGAGATAAGAGGGGAAATCAGAACATACTATCATGGAAAAGAGCATAATATAGCAACACATTGGCCAATGACTGAAGGGCTCGCAAGAATGCTAGGACTTTTCGTAGCAGAAGGGCATTCAGATAAAAGACAAATAGGGTTTACATTTTCGAGAGAGGAAAGAGAACTAATACAAATAGTTTGTGAAACAGCATATACTCTAGGAATAGGGTACACGATAGAAGAAAGGCCAGAAAAAAACAGCACAAGAGTAAAACTGTTCGGAGGAGTCATAAGCCACCTATTCAGATTATGGTGCGGGCACAGCGCTAAAAATAAAAAAATACCAGAATTTATTTTTACAGCAAGAGAAAACATAAGGCAGGAATTTCTAGACTACCTCTATATAGGAGACGGGCACAAACCACCAGAAAAAAACATCCTAGTTCTATCAACAACATCGCAAAGACTAGCAAATGAAACCTGCTACCTCTGGCTTTCATTGGGAATAACTGCGGGAGTATCAAAATCTCTAAACAAAGGATACAGAAAAACAGCATCAATGATATATGCCGTAAGAATAGGAGGAAAATCATTAGACAAAAGCAATTACTACCAGGCAAAAGAAAATGCAAAAAAAGCAATGTACGAGCATTCAATCACAAGCCTGGCAGAATTACTAGGAAAAAAAATAACTTATGAAATGGTACAGTACTATAGTACATTAAATACTCTCACTCAAGAAACAACAAGAACAAAACTGGCAAAAGCCTTCTCAACGGATAAGATAGGATACAAGATAAGAATACTAGAAGAAAAAAACCTAATACAAAAAAGCAAAAAAGGAGTTTATAGTATAACAAAACATGCAAAAAACACAATACAAGAATTAAAAGAAATAGAAAGACTACTCAATTCAGACTTCATTTTCCTAAAAATAAGAAAAATCAAAAAAATTAAAGAAGGGCACGAATACGTCTACGACATTTCGGTGCCAGAAGGAGAAAACTTTGTAGCAGGATTCGGGGGGTTAGCATGCCACAACTCGAGAGGACAGCAGGGAATAGGTGTGTCAGCTTCATGCATGTATGGTCAATTAACAACAGGAAAACCTGCAAAAATAACTTCTAAAACAAATCCAAAAAAATTAGCCCATTATTTTGAATTAATTATTGATACAAAAACAAATGAGCCAAAGATAGTGCAAGAGCATGATTTAGACTGGCCAGAAAAGAAAACAGGAATAAAAGTTGAAATAGAATTAATTGCAAAATACCAAAAGGGAAATCAAAGTGTTGATCAGTATTTAAAACAAACTGCAATAGTTAATCCCCATCTGTCTTTAACTTATATTAATCCTGAAGGAGAAAAAGCAGAGTTTCCCAGAGCTACAAACGAATTGCCAAAAGAGCCTAAAGAAATTAAACCTCATCCTCACGGCATTGAACTTGGAATATTAATTAAAATGCTTCACGATACAGAAGCCAAGACTTTACAAAGTTTCTTGCAAAATGATTTCTGCAGAATTAGCTCAAAAGTTGCAAAAGAAGTCTGTGAAAAGTCAAGTCTAGACTGTGGTGCAAGACCTGAAAGAATTGCAATGCAGGAGGCTGAAATACTTTACAAATCTTTAAACGCTACAAAAATAATATCCCCTCCAACGGACTGCGTCACGCCAATAGGGGAAGAATTAATAATTAAAGGACTGAAAAAAGAAGTAGAAGCTGAATTTTACACTGCAGTATCAAGACCTCCAAGTGTTTATCGTGGTAATCCTTTTGTTGTGGAGGCGGGTCTCGCTTTCGGGGGCTCTATTCCAGGCGATGATCTAGCTAAAATTTACAGGTTTGCAAATAGAGTTCCATTGTTATATCAATTAAGCGCATGTGCAACAACAAAAGCAGTTGTCTCAACAACTTGGAGAAATTACGGTTTATCTCAAAGCAAAGGTGCATTACCTGCAGGTCCTGTAGTTATTTTAATCCACATCGCTTCAGTATGGGTTCCTTCCAGAAGTTGCATCCTCATTAAGTGTACTATCTGGTGAGAAGAAAGATGTTATTCAAGATCATTTAGAAAAAAAATTAAAAAAGGAACTTCCTTTATTACTAGGAGAAGTTAAGCCAATAAAAAATGAAAAAAACACAGACAAAAAATAATCCAAAAATTACACTCGAACAATTAGGTAAAAATCTCGTAGATCAAGTAAAAGCAATGAAAAATCCAGAGATTACACTACCAGTCAGAGCATTGTCAAACATAGAGTATAATAAAAAAACAGGAACTTTGCAACTCGGAGATAAAGAAGGAAAAAGAAGTTTCTTTAATGTGGGGCATGCAAAAAAGTTCCTGCAAACTATTGAAGTTGCAAGCATACTCAAAAAAGAATTATTAGATACTGGAAAGCACGAGCATCTCAGGGGGGTTTTTTATATCACAAAAAGGACTATACATGGTACTAATATCAACATTGTAGATGAGCAGACTGAATCAGATAAGGTAATTGAGGACTTAGAGGTTATTACTGGTTTATCAAGAGAACAGTTGCATGTATCTGCAAATAAAATGGGGAGTATGGTGGGAAATGTCAGTTTGATAGACAGTGGAGATACTATAGACTGTTCTAAACTGGGCAGAGGAGGTTACTCCGTACCATCTATTACCGACGAATTACAATTTAAGAAAATAAGTGCTAAATTTGTTTTATACATGGAGAAGGCTGCTGTATACGAGCGCCTCAACGAAGATAAATTCTGGCAAAAAAATGATTGTATATTAATCACAAGTCAGGGTCAAACTACTCGGGGTATCAGAAGATTATTGCAAAGGTTAGCAGATGAAGGAAATTTACCAATTTATGTCCTATGCGATGGAGATATATACGGTGCTTATATATATTCTGTAGTAAAATATGGTTCTATAGCTTTAGCACATGCATCTGAAAGGCTGACCATTCCTTCAGTTAAATATCTAGGGATTACTATGGACGATATTGTAAAGTACGATCTAAAAAAACAATTAATTAAGCTAGATGAAAAAGATTTAGCTAGAATCAAGCAAGTATCTCAATATGAGTGGTTTAAAGACAATAAGGAATGGCAAAAACAATTTAAAATGATGAAAGAATTTAATGGTAAAGTTGAAATTCAGGCTTTAGCAACCAAAGGTATAAGTTTCATTTCCGAGAAGTATTTGCCTGAAAAAATCAAGGGCAAAGAGTTTATTGACTAGTTTCGAAACGTTTTTATAACTACCACATAAGATTTCTTATATGAGAATAATTCCAATAATCGGGGCATTAATCTCTTTTGCCATAGTAATGTTTTTTATTCCAAGGTTGATAAAATACCTAAGAAACATAGGTCTGATAGTTAAAGATCAAAATAAACAAGATAAACCTCTAATTCCTGTCTCAGCAGGTTTAGTTGTTGTCGGTGGAGTAATAGGAGGGTTAATGAGTTATGTTTTTATCCAAACGTTTTTTTACGAAGATTCTTCCCCATTGTTACTAACATTCGCGGCTACTACGTCTTTACTTTTAGTGACACTTGTAGGGTTCATAGATGATTTATTAGTAAACAGATCAAAAGATAGAACATCTGGATTAAAACAATGGCAAAAACCTCTGTTAACTGCAGCCGCAGCAATCCCTTTAATGGTAATCAATGCAGGCACATCTATAATGTGGTTTCCATTCATAGGCGAAGTTAATTTTGGCTTAATTTATCCTTTACTTCTCATTCCTTTAATCTTTATAGGCTCTTCAAATATGGTAAACCTGTTAGCTGGATTTAATGGCCTAGAAGCAGGTTTAGGTTTAATTTATATAGGGAATCTTGGGTTATATGCCTATCTTAACAACAGACCATTAGCTGCATTAATCGCAGCAGTAACATTCGCAGCATTATTGGCATTTTATTACTATAACAAATACCCGGCAAAAATATTTCCCGGAGATTCTCTAACTTATTTTTTAGGGGCTTCTTTAGCCACAATCGCAATTGTAGGCAATATAGAAAAAGCAGCATTAATAATTTCAATTCCATTCTTTATAGAGTTCTTCTTAAAACTTAGAGGTAAATTCAAAAAACAAAGTTTCGGTTATTATGAAAACGGAAAAGTAAAATCTCTATACGACAAAATATATTCAATACCCCACATTTTTACAATAAAAGGAAAGTATACAGAAAAACAAGTTGTTTATTTAATACTTCTAATAGAGCTAATATTTGCAGGACTGGTTTGGGTGATATAAGTGATAAAGAAAATAAAATCTGTTTTGCTTAAAGGATATTCAAAAGATAAAAGTCTGGTAAGGGATAGCTTTGTTCTTTTTGTAGCAACCATGGTATTGAATGCAGCCGGATTCATTTTTCATTTCTTTATGGGAAGAGTATTAGGCCCAAGCAGCTATGGAGTTTTAGGAGCTTTAATGTCTTTATTATTTTTGCTTGTGGTCCCAACTGTAACAATTCAAACAACACTGACAAAATTTGTTTCAGAGTTATACGCAGAAAAAAAATACGGAAAGATAAAGTATCTTCTTGTGAGTATGCTAAAAACTTTTTCAATAGTCTCTGTAATGGGGTTAATACTGTACTTCTTGCTTAGCAAGTCAATAGCTTCTTTCTTGCATATACCTGTTACACCTGTTCTAATCTTCGGAGGCTTTCTTGTTTTTGCTTTGTTACTTCCAGTATCGCGGGGAGTAATGCAGGGGTTGCAGTGGTTTAAGAATCTCGGAGTCAATATGGCATTTGAAGGTATATCAAAAGTAATAATCGGAATAGTCCTAGTGATGATTGGGCTAGGGGTTAACGGAGCAGCTCTAGCAATATTCCTTGCATTCTTGATATCATTTTTTATAACTTATTTTCCACTAAAAAAACTTTTTCATCACAAAACAGAAAAATACAATCTAAATCCAGTATACACCTATTTACTGCCTGTAACTTCAACATTACTGCTTCTTACGTCATTCTATAGTGTTGATATAATACTAGTAAAACACTTCTTTGATTCTGTTTCAGCAGGGCACTATGCCGCTGTTTCATTAATAGGGAAGACTGTATTTTTTGCAACAATAGCTGTAACTCAGGTAATGTTCCCCAAAGTTTCTGAACTCTATAAGCAAAAAAAACCGCATAAAAAACTTCTCACAAAATCACTTTTCTTAATTTCTTTAATTGGGATACCTATGTGTATAGTCTATTTCATTATCCCGGAAATAATGGTAAAAATATTTTTTGGAAATGAATACCTAGACGCCGCGAATTTACTTTGGAAGTTTGCAGTATTTATGTTGTTCTTCTCTTTTACATACACTGTTTCAATGTACAACATTTCAATAAATAGGCTTAAATTTCTATTTATACTAGGTTTTTTTAGTATAACTGAAGCAGTGCTTATATGGTTATACCATACAAGTTTATTGCAAATAGTAATGATCTTAATGGGAATAGGTTTTGTAATGTCTATAATAATGATTGCAACAACTTTATTGAGGAAGGATGAGTACTAAACTATCAATAATTATACCTGCGTATAACGAAGAAAAAAGAATCACACAGACATTAAAAGAATTTTTGAGCTATCTAAAAGGCAAGATTAATTTTGAAATTCTCGTTGTTGTTAATGGTTGTACAGACAATACAGTCGGTGTTGTTTCACAAATAGCGAAAAAAAATAAAGAAATAAAATACGTTGACATAGGAAAGGTTGCAAGCAAGGGTGCAGCAGTTATTGAAGGATTCAAAATAGCAGATGCAGAATTAATTGGGTTTGTAGATGCTGATTTAGCGACAGGACCAGATGCATTTTATGATTTAGTAAAAAACATAGAAGACTATGATGGAGTTATAGCATCTCGCTGGATAAAGGGCGCAAAAATGGAACACAAACAACCAATAACAAGAATCATAGCTGGAAGAACATTTAATCTAATGGTAAATTTATTCTTCAACCTAAAAGTAAAAGACACGCAATGTGGCGCAAAGTTATTTAAGAAAAATGCGATAAAAACAATTTTGCCAAGTATGGGAAAAACAACAGGCTGGGCGTTTGATGTAAATTTGTTATATGCAATTAAGAGAAATGGTTTCAAAATACAAGAAATTCCTACAGAATGGAATGAACCTGGAGGATCTCATCTAAAACTTAAAACAATATTCGAAATGTTCTTATCAATCGTCAGGTTAAGATTAATCTATTCTCCTTTTAAATTTATAGTAACTCTGTATAACAAGGTAAAAAATGTCATATAAATTTTCAATAGTAATCGCATTAGCACCAGAAAGAGAGATAGAGGTTCTAGAATCATTAAAATCAACAGGTTACAATCATAAAAAATACGAAGTAATAGTAGAAGTAGGAAAAAATCCATCAGAAAACAGAAATCGAGGAATAAAAAAAGCGAAAGGCGAAATAATAGCATTCATAGACGATGATGCTGTAGTTGATAAAAGTCTTCTTAAAAATGCAGAAGAATTTTTTAATAAGCATAAGGACATAGATGTAGTGGGGGGGCCTCAATTAACCCCTCAGAATGATAAGCTATTTGCTAAGGCTACAGGTTACGCGCTTTCTTCATTTTTCGGTGCATATACCATGAGAAACAGGTATAAGATCAGAGAATTAAATCTTGATGCAGATGAAACATGTTTAACGTCAGCAAATCTTTTTGTGAGAAGGAAAGTCTTTAATAAAATAAAAGGTTTTGATCCTTTATTGTTTCCAGGAGAAGACCCAGAGTTAATAACTCGAATGAAGCAAAATGGGATAAAAGTAGCTTATTCCCCCACAATAATAATTTACCACAGAAGAAGAAGTGACTACTATTCTTTCTGCAAACAGATATTCAGATACGGGCAGGTAAGAGTATTAAAGGAAAAATTAAACAAAAAAAGAATAGGGTTAGTTTTTCTTATACCCTCTCTATTCACAATCTATATGATGTTAATAATACCTCTAAGTTTTGTACACAAGATCTTCACATCCCCATTTGCTCTTTATATGACGATAGCTCTGCTTTTTTCAATAGGGATCTCTATAAGAAGAAGTATTATTTATTTTCCGATACTACCCTTAATTTTTCTGTCAATACATATATCTTATGGTTTAGGTATGCTACATTCTATAATAACAAAAAAATAAGCCTATAATAATCTTTAAATACCTTATTTAACAATGTTAAGTAATGGCTATAAAAAGAATACTTCTAATAGCACCTGCAACAGAGTTCGGAGCTTATCCCCCATTAGGAATACTTAGCGTAGCAGCTTATTTAAGAGAAAAGGGATTTGAAGTAGGAGTTATAGATTATTCAGGGTTAAAAATAACTAAAGACAAGGTAAAAAGAGATATTTCTAAGTTTAATCCAGATATGGTCGCAATAGGAGTTTTAACAGGTCCAGGCATAACAAGAGCAATTTTAGTAAGCGACATTGCAAAAGAGCTTGGAAAAAATGTAGTATGGGGAGGTCCTCACCCAACAATATTGCCTCATTTAACCTTAAGCCATTCAACAATAGATGCAGTGATTATGGGGGAAGGGGAATATTCATTAGAAGAATACCTGGCATATCTTAATGGATCTAACCAAGAGCCAAAAGGAATGGGGTTAAAGATAAATGGCAGCGTAAAAATAACTCCGCCTCAAGATAAATTCATAGACTTGGAAGCAAAGCCTATGCCCGCCTGGGAATTAATAAAGGACATAGACAAATATTTTCCATATTCCAAGCATAATTATGTTTTATTGGAAGCAAACAGAGGATGTCCTTACAAATGCGGCTTTTGTCATCACGCAAATGAAGATGTAAAATCATATGGCGGGAAATTCAGAAACATGAGCGCTAAAAGATTATTAGAACAATTTGATTACGTAAAAACACTGACAAAAAAACACATTTCAAGAATGGATATCGGGGGAGACATGCATTTAACAAATCAATCTTTTACAGAGCAATTTGTAAAAGAGTTGAAAGAATCAGGAAGAAAAGTTGGTTGGCATACAGTAAGTAGATTTGACGTCATGACTGAAAAAATGGTTGATTTGATTGCTGATGCTGGGTGTGAAGGAATCATGCTCGGTTGTGAATCTGGAAGCCCAAGAATCCAAAAAATGTTAGGTAAAACAATAAGCCTAGATAAAGCAAAAAAAATAAGTAAAAGATTAAGAGACAAAGGCATAATGGTCACAGTTACATATATGATGGGTCATCCAGACGAAACTTTAGAAGAAATTAATTTAACAAAAAAATTTATGAGGGAGATTTCAGCAGATCAAAACCTATTACAAATCTACAGGCCATTTCCAGGCACTCCCTATTTTGACTTGTGTCTAAGAGAAAATAAATTACAAATGCCAAAATCATTGAAAGATTATGTAACTTTCGGAGTTTTAGGTCACCACGCAAACATATCAAAAGTTCCTATCTCTGTTTTATGGAGAGAATTTTATAAGGAAAATGCATTTGAACAGACAAGATATTTCATTAACCAGCAAAAGTTCTTCTTAAGAAGGCAGATGTATGACCAGTTTTTTGACCATTTCAAAAATAATAAGTTTACATTTAAAATAAAGGAGTTTCTAACTGTTTCAGCAAGATGATAGCAATAACAGGAGCAACAGGATTTTTAGGAAGACATTTGGTAGAGAAATTAAGAAATAAGAATATTAAATGCCTTGTAAGAAAAGAAGATCACGGGTTTAAAAACGTAAAAACAATAAAAGGCGATATTAATGATAAAAAATCTTTAGACAATTTTACAAAAGGTGCAGAAATAATTATCCATTTGGCAGCAGTAATTGACCATAAAGATAAAGAAGAATACAAGAAAGTTAACACAGAAGGAACAAAGAACCTCATAAAAGCTTGCAAAAAAAATAAAGTAAAAAGAATAATATTTGTAAGTTCTATGGCCTCCACAAAAACCCACTTAGATGATTATGGGAAAAGCAAATCAGAAGCAGAAAAGTTGTTGTTAAACTCTGGTTTAGATGTAACAATATTAAGGCCATCTTTCATTTATGGAAAAGACAGCAATAGTATGAAAAAACTATTGGAGTTTTTACACAAATTTAAAGTAATTCCAATAGTAGGAGATGGGGAATACAAGTTCAGACCAGTTCATGTAGACGATGTTGTAAACTCAATTGTCTTATGCATTAACAATAAAAATTCAATTGGCAAAATTTACAATATATTAGGAAAAACAGAATTAACATTCAATGAGTTCATAGACATGGTTTGTAAAAAATATAATATAAAGAAGAGAAAAGTTCATATACCCATATCAATATGTTTGCCTATAAGTTCAATAGGTTCTATGATAACTAAAAATTTTCCACTAAAGAAGACCTTTGTTCTAAGCATTAAATCAGGCACAACTGGCAGTATAGACCTCGCAGAACGAGACTTAAAATACAAACCTATGAGCTTCTCAGAGGGGTTAAAAAAGTAAGATGTTATATATGCACATTCTTGGAAGGAGCATGTCTTGGAGATATCCACAGAGAGTTCTAGAAAATGCATGGTATGCAATGCGTTCTACCCCAAAAGCTCCAACACCTTTTAAAGTAAAACTAGAAAACACTACTGTTTGTAACTTAAGATGCAACATGTGCCCTCACGGTGTAGGCTTAAAAAGGCCTATAGGATCTCTGTCTTATGAAAATTATAGGCATATTTTTGATCAAATTTATCCATGCTACTTAAACTTAACAGGAATAGGGGAGCCTTTGCTTAACAAAGACATATTCAAAATAATCTCTCATGCTCGCTCTAAAAACACTTTTGTAAAACTAGACACAAATGCAACTTTGCTTAACAGAGATAATGGCATTAAAATGTTAAATGCTTCTCCTAGTATTTTATCTATATCTATTGACGGTATGAAAAAAGAAACTTTTGAAAAAATTAGAGTAAGAGCCAATTTCGAAACAGTAATAAAAAATACTGAAAATTTTGTTAAGTTAAAAAAAGAATTAAAGAAAGAAGATACAAAGATTCATACTTTTATGGTAGTTCAGCAAGATAATCTTATGCAGCTTCCAGAATACATCAGGTGGGCTGATAAAATAGGTGTCGATTCAATCAATGGAACTTTTGTCATTCGCTTAGGAATGAATGAAAACAAAGAAATAGGTCTAGATTCTTGTTCCCCTGAAGATATTAAAAAAGTCAGGCAAGAAACAATAGAAGCTCTGAAGGAAGTAAAAACAGAAGTAAGAATTGGTAACTTAGTAAACTTCCTATATAAATTTGAAAATATTAAAGGGGAAAGCGTAAATAAAGGTCACAATACAATGTCTGCATGTTACTTGCCGTGGTATACACCTTATATAACTTGGGATGGAAATGTTTGCCCTTGCGACTTTTATGCTGAAAATGAGATAGTTTTTGGCAATGTCTTTGAAGAGCCTTTCATGAAAATATGGAATAATGAAAAAGCTAGAGCCTTCAGAAAGCAATTAATAAAGAAAAGGGTAGGCATTTGCGCATCCTGCGGTGTCAATGAAAACGTACTTTATGATAAGTATAAATTCATCAACCAAATTCCAATGGTCCAAAAATTGACCCATAGAAAGCATTAAAATTCTTCTTTTCCTTAATTTATTATGAAAACTCCAAGTGTAAGCTTTATCATACCAACTTACAATAATAAAGTACTTGTAAAACGCTGTCTAGATGCCATTCTATTTCAAAAATATCCCAAAAATAAAATTGAAATTATAACAATAGATGGAGGTAGCACAGATGGAACATTAGAACTGTTAAAAGAATACCATGTTAAGATTATCAATAACAAAAAAAGATTTCCTGAAGGAAAAGGAATGGGAAAATCTCAAGGCGTTAAAGCTGCTAAAAACGAATTAATAGCTTTTGTTGATCAAGATAATGAGGTTCAAACTGATTCTTGGTTATCAAACATGGTTCAACCTTTAATGAAGGATAAAGAAATTATAGGCTGCGCTTGTAAGCTTTTAGTAAAAAAAGAAGATAGTATTACAAATAGATATCTCAGTTTAGTTGGCACAGATCCTTTTGCTATTTATCGCTCAATAGAAGGTAGAATGGCTTTAAATAAAATAAATTTGAAAGATGAAGGAGACTATTTTACTTATATAATCAAAAAAGAAAATTGCTTATGCACTGGTGGCAATTGTTTTATTATAAGAAAAAAATTATTAGATGAAATTCATGGCTATACGCAAGATGTAGAAATGATTTACGAATTAGCTTCAAGAGGTAAAAACAAACTAGCAATACCAAAAAATGCTTTTACACACCATTTAACAATCAACAGTTTCTCAGAGTTCTTAAAAAAAAGAAATTATTGGGCAATGCATCAAAGATACAAGAATATAAAAGGAAGAAAATATTCCTGGGAGCCAAGAACCTTTAGAGAATATAAAACGTTTTTGTCTTTTTTAATAAAATCAATAATTGTAATCCCTAATCTGGTTGTCTCTTTAAAGCATTACATCCAAACCAAAGAATCTGCCTGGTTATTGCATGCCCCTTCTGTATTCCTAATAACGCTGATATATGCAAAAGCATGGCTGCAGGGGGTATTTAAGAAAAATTAAAAGCGAAATATATATATCAAATAACTTTAGAATTTTCATGCGAAAAAGATATTTAGTGGTTTTTAGTTTATTTTTAATTTCTGTTTTAATCATTTCTGGATGCCAGAATGCAGTGGGAGGTACTCTTAGACAATCACCAACTGTTAAACCAGATATATCCCCTGTTAAACCTAGTACTCCTCAAGTTGTAACTACTACTGCCAAAACAGAAGTCGGTCCATGTAGAAATTACAATACAGGAATACCAATAAAGAGCGAAGATGGTTGTTTCATATTAGAAGGGTGTATAAAAACAGATATCCAAGAAAAAAGACCCGATATAGAAGAAAGATATGTTTTGATATCCAGAAGCGATCTTGATTTTTGTAACCACGAAGATACTATCCCTTTAAGTAAAGATATGCAAAGGAAATCTTTAATAAGAAAAGAACCTATTGTTAAAGCAGAGGAAAGTTCATTGTACAATGGAAAAATTTTTCGATGCGACTCAATTCAACTTAATGATCCAAAAAGGGCACCTAGAGATCCTAGGTTTGATTATATGGGGACACCAATGAAAAGCACAGACAAAAAGAATAAGGATTGTTATCAATTTGCAGGATGTGTAATAGGTACAGAAAAATATGTTTTGATAAATCAAAGTGATCCTCTATTTTGTAATCAAAATTATATATTTATAACCCCCCTAGAAATATATAACTCCCTAGTGTTGAAAGAGGATTAATTCAATGAACTAATGGTTTAATCAAAATAAACCCAATTCCAAATCCTCTTCACGAAAACCTTATAAAACATAAAGCTCTTCTAATAATAATGAAAAAGACTCGTGTTCTATTCGTAATTCCACCATTAAGAGGGGATTTAAGAGCAGGAATTAGAAATGTTAAAATTCCTTTAGGGGCAGCTTATTTAGCAGCTTATTTAGAAAAAAATGGTTTCTTTGTTAGAATAATAGATGCTCTTGCACATTATGATCAAGTAAAAAAAATAGGAAAAAACATGTATCATGTAGGTCTTGATTATCCAGAAATAGAAAAAAGAATGCGAGACATTAAACCCGATGTTGTAGGTATTAATTGTGGTTATACTGCTTATGAACAAGATGCTTTTGAAATAGCAAATTTAGCCAAAAAAGTTAATCCAAATTGCTTAGTGGTTTTTGGAGGAGCTCATTCTTCAGCAAAACCTTCATCAGTTTTTAAAAATCCAAATGTAGATTTAATAGCTTATGGAGAAGGCGAATTCACATTTAATGAAGTAGTTTCAAAATATGAAAATAAAGAACCTTTAACAGAAATAGAAGGAACTATAATCAGAGGTAAAGAAGGTCCAATAAAAAACAAACCAAGAGAATTTATAAAAAATTTAGATGAATTACCTTTTCCTGCAAGACATTTACTGCCAATGGAGCGTTATATCAATCACCCAGATAGTTCTTTATGGGCTATGCGCGGTAGGAGCACAGATATTATAACAAGCAGAGGTTGCCCTCAACATTGTTCTTTTTGCTCAATATTCACAGTATGGGGAAGAGTTTGGCGTTCAAGATCTCCAAAAAATGTCGTAGATGAAATAGAACACGTAGTTAAAACTTACAATGTAACTCAATTCAGAATCCAAGATGATAATTTAGCAGTATCTGGAAAAAGAATAAAAGAAATCTGTGAAGAAATAATAAAAAGAAAACTCGATATAAAATGGTATACCCCAAATGGAATTGCAATATGGACTTTAAATGAAGAAATTCTTTCATTAATGAAAAAAGCTGGTTATTACTTAGCTATATTTGGCATCGAATCAGGAAATGAAGAAACTTTGAAGTATATTGATAAGCCTATTAATTTGAAATATGCTAAAAAAATAATAGCAACTTGCCATAAACTAGGAATATGGACTTGCTCTACATTTTTAATAGGCTTTCCTCATGAAACTAAAAAGCATATCAGAGACACAATTGAATTTGCTAAAACTTCAGGATTGGATTTTGCGCAATTTTATGTAGCTCAGCCTTATGCCGGAACTCCCTTATATGAAAGATTTGAAAAAGAAGGATTGTTAGATGATGGCATTAAAGAATCAAGCAGCTTAGGCGCATCTCAATACAGAACACATTACTTTACAGGAGATCAACTACAAGAAATTCAAAGGCAGGCTTATGCAGAATTCATGCAGCATAAAATTAGGTCATTAACAAGTCCAAGATTTATTATGAATACGATATTACCAAAAAATAAGTCAATTGAAGAAGTAAGATATAGTGCTAAAATAGTTAAAAATTTAGTTAGCCAAAAAGTTAGTTCTGTATTCATTAAAGATGAAGAAGATTTGGCTTAATTTTATTGTTCTAAATAATTATTAATACTCGATCCTATAAATCACAATTATAGGTCTCTGATTTTCATTAGTAACAGGTTTTCCTTCTGCATCAAACACAGCAGCAGGCTCAAATCTTTCAGGATATTTTCCCGGGTATTCATAGGTCCAAGGTAATGATTGAAAGTAACCAGTAACGACCAAATAAGCAGGCTTTAATTCATCAATCACTTCAAAAGTTCCATTATCATAAAGACCAAATCCCCTAGTAGGTCTATCCGCCCAGTAAGTCATCTCAGCATGAATATTATTGCTTAAAACCCATTGTCCCTTAGCACTATTAGCCTTAATCCATTCAGCAGCACTTTTAATTCCAGCTTGATCATTCTTTTGATGATTTAAAATAGCACTCGCTTGCACAATCTGAGAAACAGAACCAACCAATAACAAAATTCCTAAAACGGTGGCAACAGCAATTGACGAATATTTTTTGAAGCTATCATAAATCCAAATAATGCCTCTAGCAACAACCAAAAAAATTGCAGGAGCAGCAAACATTTGCCACCTAGGATCTCCCAAATCTCTTTGAATAACAACAAAAAACATTATAGTAGCGACAACCATTAAAATAGTTATTAAATCTGCATTCAACTCTTTACTCTTATTTTTAACAACTAAATCAATTCCTAAAAGAAATTTCAAACTAATAATTAATCCTATAAAGAATAATACGTAAAATATGAAATCTTGACCTCCACCAAAGAATAATTGAGGAGACAGATAAATTTTGATTACAGAAAAAACATTCCACGCTAAAGGCTTGGCAGCAGCAGCTTCAGCACCAGCACCATATTGTCCTGCCCAAGCTAAAAATGTACCATATTGAAACTTGCTCCAAATAAGGTAAGGTAAAACAGATAAGAAAAGGAATAATCCCGCATACCAAACTTGCTTATGTTTAAGGAATCTATGTTGTTCTGTAATAATTAAGTACAAACCAATAATACCAACAACTATTAGATTAGATAATCTAGTCATGAATCCAAGCCCTAGAAAAATACCGCACAGGAAAAGATACAAAGTATTCTTTTTTTCAGGAACAACATAGCCTTTCCAGAAATAATAAATTGCAGCCAATCCTAAAGCTCCAGCCAATAAATCAGAATGCGCTCTCGCAATATTAACTAAAAACATCCACGAAACACTAGCGATTAAAGCGGCAATCAGTCCAACTCTCTTATCATAAAGTTCTTTTCCCAATAAATAAGTAAATAAAACTATTAACAAAGAAGGCACTACAACAGTAAAGAACCTAACTAATAATTCATTAAATCCTAATTTGAAAAATAAAGCAATCATCAACATAAAAAAAGGGGGTCTAGCAGCTTCAACAGCCCATAATGTGTCTCCAAAAGCCCAGTATCTTCCAGAAGCTAAATAAGTAGCCTCATCCCACCATAGAGATAAAGCATTAATATCAAAATATTTTACTCTCAAGATAAAAGCAAAAAGTAAAATAGCTACAAAAAGTAAGTTATATCTATCCTTAAACCACTCTTTCGCTTTCTCAGTAAAAGACATAAAACTTTTAATAAACTAAGTTTTAAAAGGATTTGCTATTACATAAGCTGCAGCTTCTAAGAGGTCATTTGCAGTGTAATCTGGTTTTACATCAAAATTTTTATCTTTTCCACATTTTCCTGCTCTAACTAAAATAGTTCTGCATCCAGCTCTTCTTCCCATCTCAATATCATCAGTCTTGTCTCCAATTACCCAACTTTGCGATAAATCAATATTAAACTCTCTAGCAGCTTGCTCTAACATCCCAATTTTTGGTTTTCTGCATTCACAATCAATCTTATATTTGCCAATACCTTCTTTTGGATGATGTGGGCAAAAATATTCTCCATCAATATTGATTCCTTCAAGCCTAAACTTCTCATACATGGCTTTCATGAATTTATGATAATCTTGCTCAGTATACATGCCTCTACCAATTCCAGATTGTCCTGTAACTATGATTAACAAATATTCTGGAGTTTGCAATAACCTTAACGCTATCAAAGCATTATCTTCAAATTTCAAGTCTTCTACTTTGTAAGTATACCCTGTATCTACTGTAATTGTACCATCTTTGTCTAAAAAAATAGCTTTATTCATTTTATTACTTCTTCAATTTCATTTTTCCATTTTTCATGACTACCGTAACTACTTTGTGTTAATCTATAATTGTCCTCATCAAAATGCTGTGTTGAGAATTCAAAAAAAGTAGTGTCTTTCAAAGCTCTAAAACTATGATACTCTCCAGGTTTTAAATGTAAAGTTTCTCCTGTTTTTACAACAAGATACTGTCCTTCTTTAATAACCTCTAAAGTTCCATCTAAAACATAAAATGTCTCTTCCTTTATCCTGTGTTTATGGTAAGAGCAGTAATACCCCTCTTTAATTGACATTCTTTTTCCACAGTATTTTTCGTTATTAACAAGCCATTGTTCTTCACCCCAAACTTTTGGAACTATCTTTACAGAACTTACTAAACTGCTTTTTAGTTCATCAGAAGTTATCACAACAACACCTGGTTTTTCAATTACAATGGCAGCAGCATTATTAGACAATTCAGCAGCTTCTTTTAAACTAGCCCCGCTTATCCAAGCTAAAGTCAAAGTTGCCAATACTGTATCTCCTGCTCCAGAAACATCAAAAATATTTTTAGCTTTTGCAGGAAAAGTAGTAACTGCATCTTTTTCAAATAAAGTCATACCCTCATTACCTCTAGTTACTAATATATGGGCGCCCATCATATCCATCAATTTTCTACCAGCATCTTCCACATTCTCTTTTAATGTCATTTCAATAGCTTCTTTCTTATTAGGTTTTAATAAATCCACATTTTTATAAAAATAAAAATTTATAGGCTTACAATCTGCCGTTATTAACCTACCATTCTGTCTAGCTAAAGAGATTATTTCTTTCACAAGGTTTTCAGTTAATGTTCCTTTTGCATAATCGCTTAAGATGACAGCATCAACATCATGAATTTTGCTTCTCACCAAACTCAATAGCGTAGATTCATCTTCCAAATTGATTTTAGAATTATCTTCATAATCTATTCTGAACAAATGTTGTTTTGATAACCCCCTAATTTTTTGAATAGTCGGTTTGTTAGATTTTACAATACAAGAACTATCAATATTCATCTTGTGTAGCTCATTAAACAAAATTTTCTGGGCATCATCATTTCCAACAATCCCAGCTAAATAAACCTTAGCGCCTAAGGAAGAAAGGTTACTTGCTAAATTGGCAGCTCCTCCCGGATTAAAAATTTCTTTCTCAGCTTTCAAAACAGGCACAGGAGCTTCAGGAGATATTCTGGAAACACTTCCATAAATATGTTTATCAAGCATTATATCTCCAGCTACCAAAATCTTCTTTTCTTTAAACCTATCAAGTATGCTTGAGAAATCCATAATTTCCTTCAGAAAGAAATGTATTTAAAATTATCCAGAAAAGACATTCTTTACTTCATTCTCTAATCCAGGAATATGATTATAATTAGAAAAATCTTCGGGGTTTACCCACTTAAATCCATCATGCTCTTTAGAGATTTTAACATCTTCGCTTAAAGCAACGCAGCTAAAGCAAATTCCAACAGTAATGCCTTTGTTAGGTCTTGCATAGCTAAATTCAGACAATTTCTTAAAATCTTTATTAGTTTCTAAATTGGTCTCTTCTTTCACTTCCCTTATTAGTGCATCAATAATGCTTTCATTTTCTTTAACTTTCCCTCCCGGAAAAGACCATAACAAAGAGTGTATCGAATCAGATTTTTTTCTTTTTACTATAAGAAATTTATCTTTACTAGGATTCAATATCAAGGCAGTAACAACAGTTTTCATAAAGATTTCACAGCTCCTAAAACCTCATCAACAGAAATAGAGTTTACTAATTCTTCAATATACCTATCGTCCATATAATACTTATCTAATAAGGGAGATATTATCTTTTTAAAAAAAGAATAATCTTCTATCTGCCATGGCGGAGCGCAAAAGAACAAAGCAATTGTTTTCTTCTTTAATCCTATTGCTAAATGCAAAGCTAATGTATCGCCAGTAATTATTAAATCGCAAGCATTTATCACAGCCATAAACTCCCTAACAGAGTTTTCAGGATCATTTTTCAAAACAGAAATTCTTTCTTTCTTAACAGAATTTTCAATATCATTCAATAGCTCTTCTTCTCTTTTTCCGCCTAAAAGAATTACATCATAGTCTTTAGAAATTTTCTTAATAAACTCAATAATCAAATCAGGATGCCACGCTTTTGAAACCCACCTTCCAGCACTCCCAACGTTAATACCAATAATTTTTCTTTTTTTATCGCCAATAACATCAGAAGCATATTCTTTTTCATAATCCTCTAAAATTAAGACATAATCTTGTTTTTTATAATCAAGTTCAACATTATTAAAAAGCATTTCTTGATGGGTTTTCTTGCATTCTTTGCTCAGTTTATTTGAAAAAACAGTTTCTAAATGCTCTAAAGCACCTTTTTTATAAGCAGAAGGATGTCCATCCCCATCAAAGTAAAATCCATACTTTTCTTCAACATTAATCAGATTAGCAATCAAAGTTGTAGGAGGAGAAACTTCCAAGCTTAATAAAACATCAAACTTTTCTTGTTGTAGAATTAACACTGTTTCATTATTATAAGACAATATCCTATCAACATAAGGATTATTATATAAAATTTCTTTAGACTTATCATCAATGACCCACGTGATATGAGAATCTTGGCCATATTTTTCTTTTAAAGCTGGCAATATTGTAGTCCCCCTAACAACATCCCCCATAGCCCCAAGTTTCAATATCAAAATTTTTTTGCCTATCTTATCATAAAACCCGCATTCAGAGCAGTCTCTATAGTCTTCTCCAGTCATTATATCACATGAATAAACTCCTTTAAATGACCTGCAGTCCCTGTTCCATTTATTTTCCATACTGTAATAATAAATAATAACACTTTTAAAATTAGCTTTTAAGTATCTAATCATGAAAAAAGCCTATATTGCAGGAAAACTCTGGGAAGTGAAAGACAGAGTTAAAGTAGAAGAAATAGATAAAATATGCAAAGACTTAGGAATGAAAACTTTCTTACCCCATAGAGATGCAGGGATTTATGATGAAGGCATGGATCCTTTACCAATTTTCAAAAAAGATAGAGATATGATTGATTGGTGCGATATAATGATAGCTTTACTTGACTGGGAGGGTATAAGCTCGGGAACAGCATGGGAATTAGGCTACGCGCATGCAAAAAACAAGCCAATAATAGGTATAGTGGAAGACAAAAAAAGTTTAAATAAAAAATATAGGATATGTGTCATGTGTTTTAATTCTGTCAAAATAATTGAAATGAAAAATTTAAAAAAAGAGATAGAAAAGTTTAAATATTAGTGTGTATTGAGTGTGTATATGCCAGAAGTCCAAAGAATAAACATAACATTGCCGAAAAACTTGGTAAACAAATCAAAAGTTTTGATAGATGAGGGAATATATTCTAATTTTTCTGAATTAGTAAGAGAAGGCATAAAAGATGAAATTGAATTAAATAAAAACCAAATACAAAAGACGAAATTAATTAGAGCTTGGTTTGAAGAAGAAAAAGGAAAAGGACTTGACACGTCAAATCTTTCTAAAGAAGAAATTCTTAAGAGACTTAGAAAAACAAGGGAAGAGCTTTGGGAAGAAAAATACAAACATATTTATGGTTAAAATAAAGCTTGTCTTGGATAGCAATGAATATGTCTTTTATTTTGATAATAAAACAGAAGACATGCAGAGATTGTTGGCTTTGAATAACGTAGAGATATTTTTGAATGATTTGATTTTCAGAGAAGTAATAAGAAATTTAAGAAAAGATTTAGTTATAGATTTTATTAATTTAATAAAAAGTCCAAAATTTAATGTGTCTTGGGATAATATTCCGGAAGAGGTGATTGAAAAATATAAAAAGTTAGAACTGAAAAAAGGAGATATCATAATTGCCTCATTTTGTGATTCTATTGGTGCTGATTGTTTAATATCAGAGAATAGGCACTTTTTAAAATCAAATGAAATTAGAAGTTTTAAAATTGTAAATCTAAAAAAATTTCTAGAAAGAGTGAAATAAAAATTAAAACAGAAAGGTATATATATATTAAATCCTTAAAAAATTCATGCAAAAAAGATATTTAGTGGTTTTTAGTTTACTTTTAATTTCTATTTTAACAATCTCTGGTTGTCAGTATAGTGCAGTCGGAGGAACCGGGGGCAAACTTAGAAATGGTCAAGAATGTGGCTATAATGAGGAATGCCTAAGTAACAAATGTGAAATAATCCCTGGTGGAAGAAAACTATGCACTGGAACGGTTCAGGCCTATTCAGCAACAGAGGGAAATACTTGCACAGGTCTTATCCAATCTAGATGTAAGTTAACAACAGGGTGTAAGCCTATTTATGAGGATGACAAATATGCAAGGTGTGTAAAGAAAGGAAGCGACGAAGATATACCTGATTTTCCCTTTACGCGTTATGCAACTCATAAATGCTCGAATCCAAACTATGTGGTAAGCAATTACTTATCAGTAAGCGACCGATGCTATTTTGTCATGGGATGTGTTTATGAACAGTCTATTAGTTATGATTCTACAAAACCAAGAGAACAGTCAAAGGAACGTGTACTGCTAGAACCGGCAGATAAAGAGATCTGTGCAGAACAAGGTATTAAGGATCAAAGTGAAGTAATGGACACAATAATATACAACAACTAAACTTTTTGGCTATTATTATAAGAACTAAAAATTTATAATTGTGTACATTACAAGATTTCTATGCCAGAATCTAAATTAGGAAAATCAAAAGACAAAAGAGATATGCATTATTCTATAGGAGCTTTAATAAAAAAAGATAACAAATTTCTTTTAATAGACAGAGCTTATCCTCCATATGGTTTTGCAGGAGTAGGAGGTCATATAGATGGAGGGGAAAACAAGTTCAAAGCTTTAATCAGAGAAGTAAAAGAAGAAGCAAGCCTTAAGGTAACAGATTACAAATTATTATTAGAAGAAGAATTAAACTGGAATTTCTGTAGCAAAGGCATAAGAGTACATTACTGGTATTTATTTGAATGCGAGGTTTCAGGAATTCCAAAAAGAAATGAAAAAGAAACAAAATCAATGAATTGGTATACAATACAAGAAATTAAAAAATTAAAACTAGAGCCAGTTTGGGCTTATTGGTTCAAAAAACTAAAACTAATCTAACATCCTAGTAGATTCAACTTCTAAATTCTCTCTCCATCCATCTGAATAAGACTTTTTCTTAAAATGCAAATCTGCAAACAAAGAAATCCACATATAAAATCTTACAATAAACAACTCTAAAGTCCAAGCAAGTTCTCTAAAATTTTTAGGATAAGAAAATATTTTCGGTAAATAAACTAAGCCTGAAATAAGTTCGCCTGAAAAAGATTTAACCTTGGGAAAATCCTTGACATATTTGGTCAATTTTGTATGCCCATCAGCAGCTCTTTTCTTTTGTTTCATCCAATCTTTAAAATTAGTTGGCCATTTAACGTAAACTTTAGCCTCCTCAGCATATCCTATTGTATAGCCTAAATTATAAATAAAATAAGGTATTATTGTATCCTCTGCCACATCTAATGGAATTTTTCTTATTAAGCCATTTCTAAAAGCAAATAAATAACCTGTAGTCTCAAGAAACATTCCTTTATTGTACCTCCTTTTTCTTGATATTTCATGAGCTCCAATATCGACTAAAAAGTGACTCCAGTAACCATACTTATCACTTCTAGAGTTAACAGACATTGGTCTTCCAGAAACACATCCAACATGTGGCTTTTCAAATTGTTTCAAAATGGTTTTTACAGAATCATTAGAAACATAAACATCTCCATCAGTTAGTATCAAGATGTCATTTTTGCCTTTAGGATAAATTTCATTAAACAGCATGTTAAGGGCATTGCTTTTCCCTTTTCCAGGATCCTCAAAAAACCTTATTTTAGAATTGCCAGGAAATTTTTCCTCTATCATCCACTTAGTCTCAGTAAAAGGATCAGAAACTATAATTTCATAATCTTCTTGAATATTCTGCTCTAAAAAAGCCCTAATAGCTCTTTCTGTAGTATTAGGCTCTCCGCAAGCAGTAATAATAATGTGTATCATAATCTAACCTAAAAAAGAAAATCTTATTAAGTCTCTGATAGAGCTTATGAACATGAAAAAAATGAGTGACGCCATGTTTGCAATGTTAGCAAGCGAAGAGGTTTTAGCTAAAAATTGGCTCTCAAAAGAGGATGAAGAAGCGTGGAAAGACTTATAGCCTACTGAACAGCTATCTCATCATCAGCTAACACAATAAGCACCTTTTTCTCATTATCCTTGGTTAAAGCCTCAATTCTGCATTTAGGCTTTCCATGTTTGGCTATCTTAGAAACCTCAACATTTTCAACTGTAAGGTTCAAAAAGTTAATAACAACTTTATCTCCTTTCTTCAAATTCTTAGCTAAAGTCATAGTTTTCTAATTGCAAAAAGATTTTATAAGCCTTATTATTAATAAAGTCATGAAAAATGCAATAGTTATCATGAGCGGAGGCATAGATAGCACAGTAGCCTCTTATTACTTAAAGAATAACCTAGAATATGATAACCTAAAATTCTTATTATTTGACTATGGGCAAAGATCATTAAGAGAAGAAGAATTTTGCTGTAAAGAAAATGCAAGAAAGTTAAAAGCAGAATTCAAGAAAATTGAATTAAACTGGTTAGGAGATATTAGCGCTTCAGTTATAAATAATGAAAGAAACTTCCAGGAAACAACAGAAAAAGACCTAGAAGATGACAAGAAAGATATAAGCCCCTGGTGGGTTCCTTGTAGAAACGCGGTATTTCTTATTAATGCTCTGGCATATGCAGAAAGCGAATTTATCAAAACAAAAGAAAACCACGATTTAGTTATAGGTTTAATTAATGAAGGTTTAGTTAATATGAAAGACACTACAGAAAAATTTGTAAAAAAAGTGAACTCTCTGGCAAAAGAATCAACAAACGAAGGAACTTTTAATATAATCGCACCCTTAATTAAAATGGATAAAACAGAAGTAATAAAACTAGGCCAGGAATTGAATGTCCCTTTTGGATTGACTTACAGCTGCTACATCGGTAACAGATTTCAAAATAATAGCCTGATGCATTGTGGAAAATGTTTAAGCTGTATGTTAAGAAAAAAAGGCTTTTATTGGGCAGGAATTGAAGACCCTACCTTTTACAAGCAATAAGCTATTCCTCTTTGAGTTTAAACAGATACATTTATATATAAATGTTATTCCAATAGTATGGTGATATTATTATGACCGCAAAAAACATTAGCTTTACTGCACCAGAATTGTTGAAAATGGAGATAGAAGCAACAGCAAATATAGGATACTATGACAATAAAAGCGAATTTTTGAGGGATGCAACTAGGACTTTATTAGCATCTAGAAGGGACTTGAGAATAGCGATAGCGTGCGAACTCTATAAAAAAGAAAAAATTTCTTTAGGCAAGGCTGTAGAAATTGCAGATGTGAATTATGAAGAGATAAAAAAAATTTTGGTAGAAAGAGGTATAACAATTAAGAGAGGTTCTGGAACAGTTGAAGATATGAAGAATAGGGCTAAAAATATAGGAGCATAAATGATAGTCTCAGATGCTGATTTCTTAAGTGCATTCAGCAAGATTGACAAAGTTGATTTAATTTTTAGCGTGTTCAAAACAACAGAAATAGTGATCACAAGAGCAGTTTACGATGAACTTAAAGAATCACCAGTTTTTGATATTTTAATGCCTTATTTTACAGCCCCTAAAAATAAAATTATCGTGAAAGAAGTTTCAGCAGAAGATATCCCAAGGAATCTTGGTGAAGGTGAAAGGCAATCCATAACTCTTGCTAAAGACCAAAGAGCAAAACTTTTGATGGATGATCGAAAAGCAGGTAAGATTGCAGAAAATAAGGGAATACAAGTCATTGACATTCCTGCTTTCTTATTTTTCTGTAAAGAAAAGAATATCTTGAACATAATGCAGATTAAAGCTATAATATCCGACCTTAAAACTAAAGATTTCTATGAACTGCAGAAAGATATTGAGAAAGAGTTGATTAGCTAAGATTGATTTTCAATAAGCTCTTTATACAAATCTTCATACCTTTTAGCAATAATTTCCCAAGAATAATTTTTAGCTTTCTTAATATTATTTTTGCTAAACTTCAAGGCTAATTTTTTATTATCCAAAACTTCTAAAATTCTCTTCTTTAAATTTTCAATATCTCCATAATTTACAAAATAACCATTAACTCCATCTTCCATTTCATAAGGTATGCCATTTACTGGAGAAGCAATTACAGGCAATCCAGATGCATAAGCTTCAAATAAAGTCAATGGCAATCCTTCTCTGTAACTCGGTAAAACATAAACATCTGAAGCCTGGAACATTTCAGCTATTTTATTTTTGCCTCTTATAGGTCCAAGATACTGCATATTTTTATGTCCTTCAATAATTTTTTTAACCTCTTCAGCTTTTCCCTCATCAGATCCAATCCAAACAAAACTAATACCTTTTCTTTCTTTAGAGATTTCAACAGCAGCCTGGGCTAATTTCTCAGGCCCCTTAGTAGGATTCAATCTTCCAAAAAATAAAACTAATTTTCCCTTAATCTTATTATCTTTTTTAAAATTATTAACTTTAATTTTATTAAATAATATTTCATCAGTACCATTAGGAATTACTATAATCTTTTTTTCATTAGTCCACTTTTTTAAAGTGTCTAGTTCCCATGGAGTTATAGAGACTATTTTATCTATTAGTCTAAATGATAACCTATTTAGAAATAAATCATTTATGAACAAAAAAGGCTTTAAAATTTTAGGTCTAAAAGCATCAGTCCAAGGGCAATGAGTTGTATGCACATGAATTGTATTCTTTTTTCTAGCAACAATTCCCGCTATCAAAATATAAGCATGCCCTGAAACGTGGCTATGGATAACATCAAAATCATACTTGGGTAATTTCCACAACAAAGATGGCCAGATAAAAGTTGACAATGATAATCTAAACCAATAGGGATATCTATGAACATGAACACCTTCAATAACCTCTTCCTTAACTTCTAATCTTTTATACTTGTCAGAATCACAGCAAAAAACATGCACTTCATGTCCTTCTTTAACTTGCCTTTTAGCTAATTCATACATTACTTGTTCTACACCGCCGAAAGTAGGCAGGTAAAACATGTTAATATGTGCAATTTTCATAAAAGAAATAATAAAAGAACTCTTTTAAAGATTGTTAAATGGTTGATAAAAATATCAAACTACTTCTTACCACATTGTTTTGTTACATCATACCATAAACAGTTAGAGTCCCGACTGCAGGTATACTCAATTTTGTAATCAGTGCACTGATATACACACTTTTGAGAATTTTCATTCCATTCACACGCTCTGTCTCGAATACAGCTAAACTCAGCAGTATATTCACCACATCCTACACGTTTTAAACATTCGCCGTTACTACACCCAGATTCGCATGGGAATAATTCACTTTTTATATTATATAACCCGCCGCAATAATACTCTTTAACAGAACAATCAATGCCTAGCAAAACACAATCTTCTCTTTCATAACCCTCAGCAGTAACACACACATCAGTCTTCCTAATTGCTTCTCCTTTTAGAGTATAAGAAACGGTCGTTTTCTTAGAGTACTTACTATTTGGATTAAGTGTAGCATTAAATTTACTATCGGGGTCATCGCATTTTACATTACTTTGTGAATAGGCTTCCTGAGAAGGCGTACGTCTACCCACAGCATCTTCACAGGCAGAAACAATGAACACAACAGAAATTAGAACTCCTAAAAATACCAAACTGCCTTTCTTCATAACATTTTAGAATATCTTTGATATATATATATATATTTCGCTTTTTGATTTACTACTAAACTCTCATAGCATCAACCATTTTCTTAGATTGATTCAAGACATTATACTTTTCAACAACTAGCTCTCTGGCTTTTTTGCCTAATTCTTTTCTTAATTCTGGATCTTCGATTAGTTTCTTAAGTTTTTCAGTAAACATCTCTTTATCATCGCATGTAAATAATAGTCCATATTCATTATTTCCTAAAACTTCTCTAGTTCCTAGCAAATCATGAGAAACAACAGGAATTCCACATGCTAAATATTCATAAAGCTTAGTGGTCCCAACATATCTAGTTATCATTGTATTAGAATAAACTAAAATTGCAATATCAGAAACAGACAAGTAAGTATTAATGATTCTAAAAGGAATCCATCCTGTAAAAACAAAAAATTCTTCTAAATTATAACTTTTAACTAATTCTTTAACAGTGGGCAAATACTTTCCATCCCCAACAATCAAAAATATTACATTCTTATGAACTTCACAAAGTGATTTTGCAGTCTCAACAACCATATCCAAGTTGTCATGTTTCTCTATTCCACCTACAAAAGTAATTACGAGTTTATCTTTAAGGTTATACCTTATAGAAATTTCCTTGTCTTTCTCTCCAGGTCTAAAAACTTCAATATCTGCTCCTTCATGAACAACAATAATATCTTCTTTCTTCTTTTCAGAAAAACCCATAATAGCTTTTCTAAAAGCCTCGCTAACAGTAAATACCTTAGTAGAAGAATTAACAACATCTTGCTCCATCTTCTTAATCTTATTAATGACAAAGCTTTCCCTATCAAGATTCATGTTTGACCTAAATATCTCATAAAAGAAGTCGGTCATGTCAAAATAGAAGGGAATATCTCTCCCATGCATGGCTTTCATTGTGGGATATCCCGATAATAAATTATAAGCATAAACAACATCTGGCTTAATCTCATCAATAACTTTAGCTATGCTTCCTTTAGCAGACATAAAGAACATGAGATACCTGAACATTTTCAAGTTAGAAAACCTCTTGGTGTCAACAGGAAACTTATGTAAATGAATTTTATCACCATAGATATTTCTTAAAGAATCTTCACCGGAACTTCCAGAGCACATCAAATGAACCTCTTCATTCCTGCTAAGCATTTCTTTAAGCAAATAAACAATTCTCACATGATTGGCATCAGTATTTGTAATAACTAGGTATTTCATAAAATATAGAGCTTAGAAAAACAATTAAAATACTTTCTTTTTGCCAACAGTAACATTAAAAAGGTTTTCCTACCACAAGAAAATATGGCAAAGATATTAATAACGGGGTGTGAGGGTACATTAGGTCGGCCTTTAAGACACGAACTCATAAAAAGAGGTCATGATGTATGGGGTACAGATTTACAGCATACTCATCATCAAAACTATACAAGAGCAGATGTATCTAATTTTAGGCAGCTAGCTCATGTTTTCAAAAACAAAAAATTTGATTATGTTTATCATTTAGCTGCTGAATTCGGCAGAATTAACGGAGAAGAATACTATGACACCTTATGGAAAACTAATGTAATAGGGATGAGAAATGCCATAGAATTACAAAAAGAGCATAATTTTAAGCTTATTTTCGCAAGCTCCTCAGAAATATACGGGGAATCACAGCATTTTCCAGAAATGCACGAAGATATTCCTAAAAAATTTCCAATAGTCCAGCATAATGATTATGCTATTACAAAATGGGTAAATGAGATGCAGATAATGAACTCTGAAAAACGCCACAATCTTGAAACAATGAGGTTAAGGTTTTTCAATGCCTATGGTCCAGGAGAGCGTTATCACAATTACAGAAGCGTTGTGTGCTTGTTTTGTTACAGAGCCCTGCATAAGTTACCATACCAAGTTTACAAAGGCTATAACAGGGTTTTCATGTACATAGACGATTTTACACCAACTTTAGCTAATGTAGCTGATAAATTCAAAGCAGGAGAAGTTGTTAATATCGGTGGAACAGAGTATAAGAGTGTTGAAGAAATGAGCAATATAATATTAAATTATTTAGGGATAGATGATTCTCTTGTAGAATACCTGCCAGAAGATAGACACAATGTAGTTAACAAAAGACCGAATATAGACAAAGCAAGATCTCTTTTGGGTCATAATCCAACAATAACATTAGATGAAGGAATTCCTTTAACTTTAGAGTGGATGAAGGACTTCTATAAGGACACAATAAAAGTTAAATAACTTCTTAATTTAGGTTTCTTATGAAAATAATAAGCGTAGTTGGAACTAGACCAAATTTTGTAAAGATAGCTTCTTTTATCAAAGAAACCTCTAAACATAACGACATACAGAATATTTTAGTCCATACAGGCCAACATTATGATGAAAAAATGTCGGAATCTTTCTTTAGAGAGCTATCTATCCCAAAACCAGACATAAATCTCGGAATTGGTTCAGGCTCTCATGCAGAGCAAACTGCAAAAATAATGATAGAATTTGAAAAAGTTCTTTTAAAAGAATCTCCAGATTTAGTTGTAGTAGTAGGAGACGTTAATTCTACATTAGCCTGCGCTTTAACAGCATCTAAGCTAAATGTAAAAGTAGCCCACATAGAAGCGGGCTTAAGAAGTTTTGACAGAGCGATGCCTGAAGAAATCAATAGACTATTAGTAGACAAGATATCAGATTACCTTTTCATAACAGAAAGAGATGCAGAAAAAAACTTGTTAAATGAAAACATAGAAAAAAGTAAAATCTTTTTCGTTGGCAATTTAATGATAGACACGTTATTGATGCATAAAGAAAAGGCTTCTAATTTAAAACCTATATTAAACGAAGATTATGCTGTTCTAACACTCCATAGACCTTCTAATGTTGATTCAAAAGATTCATTAAAAAATTTATTAGAAATAATAAATGAAATACAATTGAAACTAAAAATACTTTGGCCAATTCATCCAAGAACAAAGCAAAAAATTGAATCTTTTAATCTTAACATAAACGAAATGAAAAATTTAACAATAATTGAACCTCTGGGTTATCTAGAATTTATGAATGCTGTAATGAACTCAAAATTTGTTTTAACAGATTCTGGTGGCATTCAAGAGGAAACTACTGTTCTAAACATTCCATGTATCACCTTAAGAGAGAACACAGAAAGACCCATTACTTGTGAAAATGGAACAAATTACTTAACTGGGATAGACAAAGAAATAGTTATCAATACTGTTAATGAAATTTTTAAAAATAATAAAAAAGAATACAGGGGAATAGAACTTTGGGATGGAAAAGCAGCAGAAAGAATAGTTTCTATTTTGAAAAATGAAATTTAATATAAAAAATTGGCATTGTTATTTAATTATACTAGCTCTTGCTATATTTATTTCATATAAAATCTTTAGACCGGGTTTCATGCTTTTCTTAGACAATCCTACACATTTGTCAATGTACAAATATTACATAGAAGAAATAATTTTAAAACAACATTTCATTTTTGGTTTTAATCCAAGCGACTTTGCAGGCATGCCAATTGGCTCAATATACTCGCAAATAGGTTTTTTTCTATTGACAATAATGAACTTAGTATTCAATATACCATTAGAATTATCATACAAAATATTAGTATTTCTAGCATATTTAACACCTTCATTATTATTGTATTTCCTTTGCTCAAAATATTTTGATAAAATGCCTTCTTTAGCAATAAGCTTACTTTATCTAATCATATGGAAAGACGTAATACTCACTATTTTTGGAGGAATGTGGACTTATTATATAGGAATTTCTTTTCTTTTAATCTTCCTATACTTTTTAATAAAGTTTTATACAAAACATTCAATAAAATATGTTTTAATCTTATCAGTATTATTTTCACTAATAATATTATCGCATCCGTTTGCAACATTTGCAGCTATTTGTTTAATGGGTTCATTTTTCTTAGCTAACTTCATAATAAGGAGAGTTTGTGTGAAAAAAACAACAGTAGGCTTAATGGTAGTTTTTTTCTTAGCATTTTTAACAACAGCAATATACACATTACCTTTGGCAATAGACCTAAGCAGCTGGCTAAGAAGCTATGCATGGGGGTTAGGATTAAACTATTTCCAAATATTATACAGGTTAGTTTTACCTTTGGCGTTTGCAGTTCCACAAAACTTGATGCTAAATGATTTAATCAATCCTTTAAGAAATCAAGAATATCTATTGTTGTTAAAGAACCTATGGCAATTCTTTGTCGCTTCATTCCCTCAATTGATAATCCTTTTATTTTCAGTTATAGGAGTAAGGAATTACATAAAAAATAGAAAAGAAAATTCAGAAAAAATATTTTTCCTAACAGTTATAGGAATATTTTCAATAACAACTTTTATAATTTCAAGTGGATTTTGGCATTTAAACAGTTTCCTTCATAATCTCCCAATAATAAGCGGTTTAATCAGTCATAGGTTTCAGATTTACACAGAAATAGGGATGCTCATTTTTGCAGCATATGGTATAACAGAATTATGGAATAAAAGAACAAGTAGTTTTATCCATGAAAAAAGAAATATTTTGGCAATAATTTTTGTCTTATTTATCTTAATTAATTTTAGTTCTTATTACCCTCAGAATAAAATAGTAAAGACCTCAGAAAGCTCAGAAATGTTTAAAGAAGAGGTTTTGCCTTTATGGTCTTGGATAGAAAAAAATGTTGATGAAAAAGAAACAAGAATTCTATATCAATCTTTTTGGAAAAACACCGATTCAGAATATGACAGCGATAGTATTCACGCAATGTCGGTTCATTACACTAATGTAAACTTCATAGGTGGTTGGACAGGAGGAACACCAAACCCAACAGAGTTCACTTTAACATCTACTAAGGGAAACAGACTTTTAGGAAAAACTATAGAAACAATATCTGACGAAGAGGTAGTTACAAGATTAAAAATGCTTAATGTAAAATATGTTGTGGTGATAGAACCCAAATTAAAAAATAAATTAGAATCATCAAAAAATTTCAAAAAGGAATACTCAATTGGCAGATTTGAAGTCTATTCATTAAAAGATTATAATCCAGAATGGTTTGATTTCAAATATGAAACAGAATATACAATAAATACTTTCGAAAGCCAGAACATAGACATTACAATAAAGGATGCAAAAAAAGATAACAAAGTTCTTGTAAAATTGGCAAAAAATCCATATTGGCATGCTTATCTTAACAATAAAGAAATAGAAATAAAAAACAATGGTCTTGGTTTAATGGAAATAGAAGTAAAAGAAGCAGGAAATCTTAGACTAGTTTACGATCCTATAAGAAAACCATATATCTTGCTTACATTCATAGGAATAATCATTCTTGTAGTACTGTCTACATATACCTTAATTTGCAGAAACAAACCTATTTAAAACGTTTTTATATAGAAAAAGCATGGAAGAATCCAGTTACTTAAAAAAGATATTTTCTGGCGCATTAATAGTTTTAATAGGCACGTTTATCTCAAAAATTCTTTCATATGGTTACAGAGTTTTAGTTGGCAGAATTGGAACAGAAGAATACGGATTATTATCTTTAGGCCTGGCCATTTCAGGAAGTTTAATTGTTATTTCTACTTTAGGTCTAAATATAGGTGTGCAGAGATATGTATCTTATTACAAAGGAAAACTAGACAATGCAAGAATAAAAGGAATTATCACGTCTTCCTTAAAGATATTACTCCCATTAAGTCTGTCTTTTGGATTTATTCTATTTATCTTGTCAGATCAGATTTCAATAAACTTCTTCCACAATGCAAGGTTATCTCCAATTTTAAAAATATTGGCAATTTCAATACCATTAACAGTTATAGGAGACATATTCCTAAATACAATAAGAGCATTCCAAAAAATAGAATATGAGGTTTTTACAAAAAATCTAGGTGAAAATTTCTTTAAGTTAACATTTACATTCATATTCTTATACACGGGTCTGGGCGTTATCGGCGCAAGTATAGCCTACGTCATTGCCGTATTCTTCACCTGTATAACTGCTTTATACCTTGTAGAAAAAAAAATATTTCCAATACTCAAAACAAAAGTAAAATCAATAAAGTCAAATAAAGAACTACTCTTCTATTCAGTCCCTTTGGTATTAAACACATTCGTCTTTCTTGTTATACTATGGACTGATACAATTATGATAGGATATTTCAAAAATGCATCTGATGTAGGAATATACAATGCAGCACTACCTACAGCTCAATTAATGATTGTAATACCTAATTCATTAGTCGCTTTATTTCTCCCGATACTAACAGAAATGTATGCTCAAAAGAAAACGCAAATGTTTGGTTCATTATACAAAACAGTAACTAAATGGATATTTGGAATAAACTTATCATTACTCATAATATTTGCATCATTCCCCAAAGAAATTCTAGGAATAATGTTCGGAAAAGAGTATTCAATAGGTTCAGAAGTTTTAGTAATCGTATCTTTTTGTTATTTCATATTCTATTTATTTTTGACATCAAATAGGATTCTTTTAACATTAGAAAAAACAAAAACAATTTTTTACATTACCCTAGTTGGCGCCCTATCTAACATAGTGTTGAACTTATATTTCATTCCTAGTTATGGAATAAACGGAGCTGCAATTGCAACAGGAATATCACTTTTATTAATGGCATTGCTTCTTTTAATTTCAACGTACAAAATAACTAAAGTAATTCCTTTCAAATACAATTACATAAAAATAGCATCCGCAGCAATTATATCTTTTTTTATTATCAAATGGCTAAAAGAATTTTTTACACCAAATTCAATACTCGGTTTAATAATAGTTTCTTTAGCATCCCTAATAATATACCTTTTAATGCTTTTAATATTCAGATCATTTGAAAAAGAAGATAAGGAAATGATAAGCTCTTTAAAGCCTAAGTTTTTGCAGTAAAAATGGAAAAATACATATACGAAAAAATCTGGGAAAGAAAAAAAGACAAAGTAGTAGATTATGCCAAAAAAGGCACAAGAGTCTATGAAGCTTCATGTTTAATACAAGATTGTAATAAAATTCTAGATGTTGGCTGCGGCGATGGCGCTCTTTACAATATAATAAAAGGCAGATGTAAAAACTATTACGGGGTTGACATCTCAAAAACAGCTCTATCACAAATAAAAGATAAAAAAGTTAATATGCGTGTAGTAAACATCAACGAGGAAAAGCTACCTTTTCAAGATAACTTTTTTGATTACGTTGTATGCCTAGATGTCATAGAACATGTATTTGATCCTATTAAACTAATAGAAGAAATTTTTAGGGTAACAAAAAAAGAAGGCTTTGTAATCATCTCAACCCCAAACATAAGATACTACAAGCATATATTAAAATTAATTTTTGGCAGATTTCCTAAAACCTCAGGAGACCCAGAGCATTATGATGGGGGTCATTTACACTATTTTACATACAAGGATATAATCGAAATATGTTCCCAAAAATCAAGTAAAATCAAGAAGTGTGGGATAAACACAAAATTCATGATAGAATTCTTTTCTGGCGGTATCCTAATAAAGGCAAAAAAGGCATAGCAACCTTTATAATTATTTTCAAATGATAAACGTTTATGTACACATTAGGTATAACTGGGCCAATTTCATGGAATAATGCAGCAGCTCTATTAAAAGATGGAAAATTAATTGCAGCAGCTGAGGAAGAGCGTTTTACAAGGTTAAAATTTGCTCCAAGAGTTATGCCAATTAATGCTATCAATTTCTGTTTAAAGAAAGAAAATATTACAATGGATGATATAGAACAAGTAGCCGTTGGTTTTGCAAGTCCCGAATCATTTATGGCAAAAGGTTATTCTGCTTATTTAAAAAATCTAAGATTTTACCCCTTTATTAAAAAAAATAACTACATATCGGATCCTTTTGAAGGTGTTGATGCTTATGTCACATATAAAAAAGAAATGAAGAAATTAGTAAACACTTTCAAAAACAATAAAATTTCTAAAAAAATTACTTATGTTCAACATCACGATGCTCACGCAGCAAGTGCATATTATGTTTCAGGGTTCAAAAATGCAAATATAATCTCTTTAGATGGAAGAGGAGAAAATAGTTCAACACTTTTAGCAACAGGTCTTAATAACAAAATAGAAACAACAAGGACTTACAGTGTCCATCACTCTTTAGGAAATTTATATTCAGCATTTACAAGACACTTGGGATTTAAAGCCCATAGCGACGAGGGGAAAGTAATGGGTCTATCTTGCTATGGCAAACCGATTTATGATTTAAGCCCAATTGTGAAAATAAATAAGAATGGTTATGAATTTTCAAGAAATTGGTATTATGAAGTAAGCAAGTTATTCGATTTTACAATAAGAAAGAAAACAGATCCAATAACAGAAAAGCACAAAAACTTAGCAGCCTCATTACAACACACATTAGACAAAGTTGCTGTAAAATTAGCAACAATAATGTATGATGAAACAGGTTACAAAAATTTCTGTTTGGCTGGTGGTGTTGCCCTTAACTGTGACATGAATTCAAAAATATTATTCCAAGATTTCACAGAAAACATATTCATTCAACCAGCTGCTCATGATGCTGGTTCTGCTTTAGGCGCAGCATTAAAGGTATATTCTGATTTAGGAAAGGATATAGATTTCACAATGGAGCATGCATATTTAGGCCCAGAATACACAAATGAAGAAATAAAAAAGGTAATAGATGAATGCAAAATTGAAGCAGAATACCACGAAGATATAGAAAGAGCAACTGCACTAAAGATAGCTAAAGGAAATATTGTAGGTTGGTTCCAAGGAAAAATGGAATTTGGCCCAAGAGCTCTAGGTGCAAGATCAATCTTAGGTCATCCTGGTTTACCAGGTATGAAAGCAAAAATCAACAAAGAAGTTAAACACAGAGAACAGTGGAGGCCTTTCGCACCGTCGATGATAGAAAGTGCCATGCCAGAATATGTTGAAAAATATTACAAAAGTCCTTTCATGATCTTAACATTTGTAGTAAAAGGAGATAAAAGAAAAGAAATTGCAGAAGCAGCTCATGTAGA
>JACOZR010000032.1 GCA_016181245.1 Candidatus Woesearchaeota archaeon
CAAAGGCAAATGACCAATTCTTCCAGTAGTTAAAAACAACAATACAAGAATCAATCCAATTAAAACACCAGAACTAAAGAAGAATAGTCCAATAGCCCCAAAAAATTTCAAAGGTTGATAATCTCTATAAATTCTTAATATATTTATCCAGGCTCTCAAAGCATATTCAAAAGGGTTTCTCATTAATCTGCTTTCCCCATCTCTTTTCTTAAAGTAAGTTCCAATTTCTTTAATTTTAAATTTTTGATTAACAGCTCTAATAATTTGTTCTTGGGTATAAGTATGATCAGATTTAATAGAAATTTTCTCAGCAACTTCAGAGGTAAAAGCTCTAAACCCAGTTTGACAATCTCCAACTTTTTGCCTGATAATCTTAGAAATAGCATTTGAAAAAGCCTTATTTCCTAATTGCTTCAATAAAGGCATACTCTCAATTCCACCTAAAAACCTATTTCCAAGAACTAAATCATAACCATCTTCAACTTCTTTAATTAATCTAGGAATATCAGAAGCCAAATACTGCCCATCAGCATCAGTATGCACTATAATAGAAGCTTTCAACCTCAAACATTCTTTAATTTCAGTTCTAAAAGCCTCAGCTAATCCATAATTTTTAGGGTGAGAAACAACAATAGCCCCGTTTTTTTTAGCAATTAAGGCAGTTTTGTCAATGCTTCCATCATCAACAACTAAAACGGTGTAATTTTTATTTACTTTCTTAATATCATTAATTACACTACCAATAGTTTCTTCTTCATTATATGCAGGTATTGTAACAATAATTTTTTTCATCTTCCATTATAGTGAAGTTCCTTATCTTCTCTAGTGGCGTAAATTTCTCTTGCCCTGAGGAGTTTCATCAGTTCTTGTTCCCTTATTTGAGTTATTGCATCCCATTTAGACCCAATCATTTCTTCCTGGCTATTAAAAATATCATGCTCTAGTTTCTTAACAGGAATGCCTGCTTCAGTAGCACATTCAAAAATTATGCTCTCTAAAACAACAAGTTCTCCCATAATCCTATTTAAATAAGAAACAATTAAAAGGGTTACTTTTTCTTGGAAATTTTCTCTTCTTTTTGCTTAAGTTGCTCTTCTAGCCTTTCAATTTCTTTCTTGTAATAACCCGCTAGTTCAATATTTCCAGTATCAATCGCAGTTTTCAGCTTTACATCTTTATGGATACCTGTTTGCTTTCTAATGCTTTCAGCACCTTTCTTGTATTTTTTCTTGCTCATTTTAGTTTTTTTATCATATTTTCAGCTATAACTAATAATCTCACTAAATCATCTTTCTTTACACCATTAGATTCTTTTACCTTAAATCCTTCTCTTTCTCTAGAGTAAATGCTATACAACTCGTTAACATTATTAATCTCATTTCTTTTCAAAAAATCAAAAAAAGAAGACTTGGAATAAGGCTTATTTGCAATTATCTCTTGTATCATAAACAATGCTCTTATCCTCAAAATCAAAGAGTAAACAATGCTTCCAACATCAAAACCCAATTCTATACCTCTTTTATTTAATTTAATAACATCTTTGCAGGATTCTAAAAAGGGTTTAATATTATTTTTTGTAAACTTGCATTCTTTATACTTCTCTAAAAGCCTTGGATTAATAATAGTCTCGGCTTCTCTTAGCAAAGGTATAACTAAAACAGCATTTTCCTCTAAAAGTTTATCTAACTCCTCTAATGTTACAACGCTGATTGAATAATCCTTGATTTTGTTTATTTTTATTTTTTTATCAGCAATTACCAAAATATCAATATCAGAATCAATAGTTTGCTCATTTCTTGTATAAGATCCATAGATATACACCCCCAATATTTCGCCTAAATGGGGCTTTAATATATCTAACGCATCAGATTTAATATCCTCAATACTCTTAGTTTCTAGCAAAAATTTTACCCTTCTACCAATATACTCTTTAGGCAAAACAATATGGCTGCTATTTCCAAAAGATTGAACTATTCTGCTTTCCATGTATATACGTATATACAACTATATTTAAGGATTTCTATGCCGTAAAACAATAAAATCTAGTCGCATCAGAATCAGTTATATAGAGCTTTCCTACTCGAAACAATTCGTCTAGTTCTCTCTCAAATTTTTCATCCACTTCTAAACCCCTATTTTTCAAAATAAATGATCCCTCTGTTTCTAAATAAATATCGTGTAACAACATTTTCTTAAGCGGCGGCTTAACATCAAGTATCAAATGATCAGCAACTAAGTCATCCAACATAATCAACCTTATTACATTCATTTTTTCACCCCCTTAACAATAATATGCCAGGATTGATTTTTTATAAGTGGTATCTTAGAAATTATTTCGTCAAAAATTAAAAAAGCTTTCATTAAATATTTATCACATGGAATTTTTCTGTTAGTCCCTTCATACATGTATCCCAAATAACTTACATGTTCAATAGAATAAATCTCAAAGTAAGGCGCTATAATAGAAAGTAGTTCTTCTTTCTCAAAATTTTTATGCCATTCAGAAAATTTTGCTCTATTTTTGTAAGCATATCTTCTCAGTTTCCCATTAACCAAAGCAGCATGAGTCTCACTAAAAACAGCAATTCCATCTTTTTTCAAAACTCTATGAACTTCCTTAACACCTTCGATAGGATTTTTCAAATGATGCAGCATAGAATCAGTATAAACAACATCGAAAGTTTCATTTTTGAAAGGTAATTTCTCAGCCATAGATCTAATGACAAAGTTAATTCTCTTTTTAGCCTCTCTAAGCATATCCAAAGAAACATCACTACCAACAATAGTATTGCCTTCAGGAATAACTAAAGATAACTTCCCAGGTCCACAACCATTATCTAAAACTAATCCCTTTTTATCAACAATTAACTTTTTCTTCCAATTTTTCCAGCTAAGCATATAAGCTTCATTTTCTTTATAATTTCCGACAGCGTGTTCCTGCGCGTGAAATTCTTTTTCTAAAACTTTCTTATCTTCTTTAGAAATAAAATCGGGTATATTTTCAAAAAAAATAAAGTTATGTTTATTCTTGCATCTATAAGACTCTTTGTTCTTTTTTAAACTACTCCTGCATTCAGGACATTGTAAAATACTTTCAAGTTTCATATATCTTAATCTCTCCTTGCGCATGAACTAAATTTAAATCTAAACTATCTTTAGAGATAATATACTTAAAACCATCTGGATTCTCAACGTTTCCAATTCTTATTTCATTATTAATCCAAAATCCAATAACTGTAACACTATTATTACCTTCTCCTTCATACAAACTACTTTGATCTTTCTTCCAAATCTTTCCTTCATATCTCTCATCAATTAAAACTTTATAATTTCCAGAATCATAATTATTTAACCATAAACCAGCTTGCATTAAATCTCCATTATACCAATATTTGCTAGAATCATAATAATTGATGGCAAAAACTCCTAAACCGGAAACAAAGAAAAATATAAACATAAAAGGCAGAATTTTCTTTAAATTTAATCTTTTATTATAATGTAAAAATGCAATAGCTAAAAGTACCAAAGATAAAAAAGCAGTTAAGATAATGTAATTAATTAAAGAAAAGCTTGTTTCTTCTAAACCTTTTCCAAATAAAAACCCAATAATTGAATTCAAAATTCCTAACCAAGTCAAAGATACATTATTTACAGGAAATAAAGGGAAAAATAACAAAATAGAACCAAAAATAACAAAGAAAGCAGTTACTGAAAAAGAAACGCCAAAATTTTTCCTCTTTTTTTCATATTCATTAAATCCTAAAAATCCTAAAAGAATAACCAAAGGCAAAACCAAATCAATATATCTTCCAACCGGTCTTCCTAACAACCAAGGTAAAAAGGTGTCATAAAAGCTTACTGCTTTAATATTCGGAATAGCAATAATTAAACTCAAAAGTATAACACTCAAAAAAACAAGTAAGGAGAAATCTCTAACCTTCTTGTCTTTGCTAAATAAAGTACTAAAGCTCATTAAAAAGAAAATCACGCCAGAAGCTAAAACTAAAAAGCTAATATAAAGTAATGTCCAGCTTCCTACATTAGGCAAGGCCTGAAATATGTTAAGCGTTGAAGAAGCTTCTTTGGCATAATGCCCAGTTAGTCCACTAAAGTCAAAGCCAAAAAGCATGCCGTTTCTAACCAACCATGGCAAAATTGTTACTAAAAAAGCTAAAAATAAGACAGTTTTCTTCTTTATTTGTTTAACGCCTATGTATAATAAATAAATAAAAGTAACAACTAATAAAACAACAGAAGTTACCTTAGTCAAAAAACTTAATCCAATAAAAACGCCTGCTAAAACATCAAATTTATAGTCTTCAGAGTTAAAAGATCTATAAATAAAGTAAAAAGCTGTTAAAAATAAAGGATAAAGTAAGTTTTCAGCCATTAAATAACCACTAAAAGCAAAACTGCTAGGTATAATCGAAATTAGCAAGGCAAAAATAACTGACTTCTTTTTATCAAAAAACTCTTTAGCTAAAAAATAGGCAGGAATAAAGATTAAAGTAGACAATATCACATTAATTATCTTCATTAAAAAGAATACTTTCGCCATATCCTTAAAAATATAAGAAATTGACAAAAACAAAGGATACAATGGTGGAAATAAGCTTGTAGCTACACCATGAATAGAAAATTCTCCAAAAATAAAGAAACTTTCAGCCATTTTTGAGTAAATATAAGAATCACTAAAAGCAGAAGGAGCGGGGATTATGCTTACTAATAAGCTCTTAAGAAAAAAAATAAGCAAAACTCCATAAAATAAGGTTTTATCTACTCTATCCATATATAATTCACGTTAGAAACATTTAAATATCAGTTGATTTTTATAAACTTTACAATATTATAATAATTTAGTGCAATTATTTACAAGGAGGGTGTTATTAATGGAAAAAATTTAATTCTTATAAGTTTTTTATTTATAGTTATAGCATATTTGGTTTCTGGAACAGCTACTCTTAACAGTACGGGAAGTTCAGTTACCGCCAAAGGGGGTACAAATGGCTCAGAGATTTTTGACAATAGTAGTCTGTGGACAAAGGGAGGAGAAGTAGAGATTATAAACTTTACAATTAACTTTACTGGTCCAGATGCAATAACTGGTGCTAATATCACAGTACCAACAAATGGTTACAATATAAGATTCTGGAACGTTTCTATAAATGCTACTTCAATCTCAGATCCGGGTATAAATTATACACGTTGGATATTCTATAATAGGTCAGGTAGCGTTCTTTCAATGGAGAACCTAACATCGTCATATAATTTCACCCATGGCTTTAAGGTACCATTAAATATCTGGCTCAATGCAACAGCAGCAAACGGTACAGAAGGAGTATTTGATTGGAACTTCACAGTTTATGATAACTCTACAAATGCAACAATAGCACCAAGTGAAATGCATTTCAAGACATATGTTGATGGTATGCCTCCAAGGCTTTACAACATTAACATTACAGATGGTACAAACACTTTGATCGCTTCAAGTGGTCAATTAAACAACACAAAGTACTTGCTAACTGGGGTTAATTTGACAGTATATGCAACAATAAATGATTCAACCTTTGATGTAAACAGCAGTGTAATGTTAATCTATAATATGTCTGGTCCTGCAACAAAAGCAACAGGAAGAGTAATTATGATGAACATTACAAATTACCTCAGAGGAACACCATACTTGGTAAGCGCAATAATTCCAGCAGGAACAGCAAATGACACTAACTTTACAAATTTCTTGCTTGTAGCTAATGACTCATTTAATCAGGTCTATACTACATCTGGGACATTCAACTACACTATTGATGGAGCCAACCCAACAGTTACAGTAACACCACCATCATCAACAACAATAGACACTTCAGCATCAATAACTTATAAGTGCGCATCAAGCGATGCAAGCCCTGTAACATTATTGTGGACATTAACAAAGCCTAATAGCCAGACAATAACTAAGACCACAACTTCAGTAACGTTTACAGGAGCCGATACACAGGGTGCGGGAACTTACAGCCTTACTTGTAAGATAACTGATGAGGTAGGTCATGAAGTAACTTCAGCAACCTACCAGTTCACAGCACACCTTACATCCTCTACAACTACCGGAGGAGCAGCTGGAGGAGCAACTGGAGGAGATTCTGGAACCGTAGCTGAAGTAAAGGTTGACCACAACTTGGCTAAAGAAACAGATGCTACAGTTGAAGTTTCTAAGAAGGAGGGTCAGAGTACAACAATTAGCTTAGATAGTAAGACCTCACACACAGTGAAGTTCAAAAAAATTACGGCAAGCACAGTAACGCTTGTAATCCAATCTGACCCTATAGAAGTAACATTAAACGTAGGTGAGTCAAAACAAGTAGACTTAGATGGCGATGGTACAAATGAATTGGAAGTAAGCTTGGAAAGTATCTCAGGTGGTGCTGCAAAAGTAGTAATGAAAAAAATAGCACAAACAGCAACAGAAAAAGTAGCCCCAGCTCCAAGTGAAACAACACCAACTGAAACTACCCCAGGAGAGCCAACACCAACAACAACTGGTGGAACAACAACAGCAGCAGGGAAGTCAAGCTTGACATGGTTATGGATACTAATAATCGTAGTAATCGTGGTAGCTATAGTGGCTGTAATAATGAAAAAGAAGAATAAATAATTCTTCTCTTTTTCTTTTCTTTTTTAATAAACTTTAAATTATTTCTTATCTTTAACCTCTTATGAAAATCCTTGTAGGTATCCCAACTTCTTTTCACAAAGAATACTGCTTGGAAGAATTTTGCAAAGGAATTAAAGAATTAACCTATCAAGAAAAAGAAATTATTTTCGTAGATAATTCCCCAGACGATATTTACATCAAAAAAATAAAATCTCTAGGCTTTCAAGCAATAAAAGGACCTTATTTTGACTCTCCTGTTCAAAGAATCTCAGCCTCAAGAAATGTTATTATAAACAAGGCAATAAAGGAAAATTTTGACTATATCCTCTTCCTAGATCAAGATACAATACCCTCTAAAGATTCAATAGAAAGATTTCTCAAGGGAAACAAGCCAATAATATGCGGAATAGTCTTCAGCAGAGCCAAAAGCCAAGACGGAAAGCCTGCTTATACACCAAACGTATACAAAATTATCCCTTCAGATAAAGAATTACCAGACATGATAGAACTCTCTCCAGAAGAAATAACATCAAATAAACTGTTAAGGGTAGTTTCTTGTGGTGGGGCATGTATTTTTGTTTCAAAGGAAATATTTACAAAAATAAGGTTTAGGGAAGATCTAAAACAGTTTGAAGATCGTTGGTTCTGCATAGATTTATACAAAAATAACATTCCTTTATATTGTGATACCTCAGTTAAGTGCAAACACCTAGTAATAAACCGAGAATATGTATGGAAAGATGGAGAATTAATTAAAAAAGAGTAGCCCAGTCCCAGCTTTTTCCAGAAAGCAAATGCTTGCATCTCACAGAAGTATCTAACACAATCGGAATATGAAGCTTAAATACATCATCTGAAAAATACCTGTCATCAGTGTTCATTTTTCCCTCTTCATATCTAAAAGTTATCTTTTCCAAAACATCTCTATGGATTAGCATGCAGCCTAATCCAACCATCCTGACAGCAACTTTCCTAGGGGGATTAATCTCATTAATACCAAATCTCCTTAATGCTTGCAATCCAGCCTCTTTAGTCTTTTCATTATTTTCAAATAGTTTATATACAACAGGCATTACAACAGTTCCAGACTTAATATTTGGGAATTCATATTTATTGGTAAACCCGAAATAAAGGCCAGAACTAACTTTTTGTTTTCCCTCTAGTAGTCTTTTAATAACATCAGAAGGAGGCACAACATCCTGCTCTAAGCTTAAAAAATAGTCGTAATCTTTTTCTAAAACATATTGCCTCAAAGCATTCCTGGAATCAACAATTCTCTTTAGAACAGAAGGTTCATGTGAACTTTTAATGACCCAAACCCCATATTCCTCAATTTTCTTTTTATACTCTCCATCTTCAGAATTATCAACTATTAAAATATCGTAAAAAGGATAATCCAAAGAAAAAAGAGCACCAATATATTCATCAAGGCAATAAGCATGGGAATCAGAAGTAGGGCATCCAACTAAGATTTTGGGATATTTCTTGTTTGAATCATAGTTTAAAGTTTGCCATGGAAATCTTTTTTGTGAAATTAGTTTAAGCTTGGTATAAGGTAATAAGTGTTTATATAATTCAATAAATTTCTTCCTGCTATCTTGAAATTCCTTATCAATATTACCTCCTGAAAAATGCTTTAGAAGAATGTCATAAGTAACAAGGTTGTTAAAATTTTGAGAAACCCTCACGCAAAAATCAATGTCATAAAAATGAAATCCCTGAAATAAAGCTTCATTAAACCTAAACTTTTCAGCAGTTTCTTTTCTGCAGCTTAAAAACAATCCATCTAAAACAACAACCTCACTATCTTTACCTAAAGTTCCATATCTCTCTACTTGCTCTTTGCCATTAAAAGAATGAACTACTTGTCCTTGAACAAAAGGTCTTTGAGAATTATACCAAATTCCATCTTCAGGAAGTAAAGTAGTGCCAGCAACACCAATAACGCCAACTTTTTTATCCTGTAATTTTTTTAAAAGAATTTCACCCCAATTTTTAGTCAAAAATCTAACATCTTCGTGAACAAAGCATAAAATGTCAGATTTTGCCTTTTTAATCCCTGAGTTATAAGCTGAGCAAATACCATACTGGTTTTTTCTATTATCTATAGCAACAAGCTCAAAACTACATCCTATAGTCTCTTGAATATTCTCAGAAAGTCCCTTAAGCAATTCTAAATTTCTAGAGCAAATTATGACACTAATCATTTGTTTTCTATCTTATCCCAATGCCATTCTCTTTTTAAAATAAGATGCTTGCAAATACAACCAGTATAAGCATAAACTTTGTATCCACTTTCTCTGGCATCCTCACAAAGCCAATAGTCATCATAATTTGTATTATCCTCAACATATCTAAACTTTATTTTCTCTAAAAATTCCCTGCTGAGAAGTATGCACCCACTTCCTACTAAAAAAACCTCAATAAGCCTTTCTGGTTTTAATTCTTCTACAGTTAGATACCTTACTTTCTTAGGATATTCAGGATGGCTGATCCAAACAATAGGTGTAAAAATAGTAGCCTTTCTTTTATCAATTTTTACAATGTTTTTTTGCGTCAAGTTAAAGCCTTCTTTATGAGGATACCCAAAATATACACCTGCTATAAAGTCTTTTTTAAAGCTTAATAATCTCTCTAAAACATCTTCTGGCGGGATAGTGTCCTGATCTAGAGCTAAAAGATAATCATACTTTTCTTTTAGTACTTTTTCTCTAAGAAGGTTCTTGCATTCAACCATCTTCTTTCTGATTTTTTCGTGAAAAAAATGGTCTCTAATAACTGAAATATTTGGATATTTTTCCTTTAAATAATTATAAAATTTATCAGTACTAGAGTTATCCACAAAAAGAACATCAAAATTAGGATATCTAATTTTTCTTAAAGCATCAATAAGTTCCTCAATAGCATAAGCGTGCATCTCAGATACAGGAATTCCAATAAGGACTTTTAGCATCATTTTAAATTCGCCGCGACCCGGATTTGAACCGGGATATCCAAAGGAAACTGGCTTACCTGATATTAACTCAAGGCTTGCACTTCTAATTTTCTCAAACTAGAATCAGCGCAATACCAGGTTATGCGATCGCGGCAATTCATAAAAAATATCTTGCCAGAACTTTAATAGCTTTTCTGTTTAAAGAACACCAAATAAGCCAAAAATAAGCCTCTCGCTCGATTTAATAAGGTTTTCATAACTATTCCCCTCTACTATAACACAACTTCCATTGGAATATACTCTATTTCCCTGGCCCAAATTAAGTAAGACAACAGTAACCCCCCCATTAGCATCATCACAAGTCTTCACAGGATAATCCATATCTGTTTTTTCAGTAAAAGCACCTTGTGTAGGTATCTTAAATACACCAAAATCAGCAGTTCCAATCACTCCAGCTATTTCAATGGCTCCTAAACTAGCTTGGGCATTTAATTTAGGATCTAAAGTAATAAAAACACCCTTAGAACTTAAAATTTTTTTCTGAACACCTTCTTCAAAAGAAACAAAAGCTACATCTTTTGGTAAATTCCTCACAGGAATTTGGTAAAGATGCTCTACTCCAACCCTCTCTGTATATAATTGGAGATCGTAAAGTGTTAACTCTCCAACCTCATTCTCTATGAAAGTAAACTCCTCCCCAGAAGAAGATTCATAAATATGCTTTCCTGTCAAGAATCCCTCTCCATATGTAAAAGAAACAAAAACGACAAAGCCCACAAGAATTACAATTAATACTATGATAATTGTGCTTGCTCTTTTGTTTTGTTTTTCATCCATTATAATCCCACCAGTTTCAAATCAACTTTATCAGTAATCTTAGTTATTTCTTCCCCATCTCCTTCAATAATATAGCATTTATCTTGTATATAAGCTCTGCTTTGGTTTGCTTGTTTAAAGTAAAATGAATAATCCTGGCAGTTTTTAATTGGCATGTCTTCAGGACATCCTTCTTCTTGTGCGCAAGCAGCATAAACAACTTTGTTTGTTGCTTGTAAAAAATAACCAAGTTTTTGCATATTGTAATCTATATCCTGATTTTTATAAAATGGCTCAAAAAGAATATAAAATTTCTGTGAATTAAACAGATCTAAAGAAGGAATACTAACTGTTTCTAACTCTTCAGGTGAATAATCAAAAACAAATTGCACCCCATTGATTGTTATAAAATATCTTCCATCTTGATTAAGTGAAAATTCTTGTCCTTTATACTTTAAATTACTCTTAGAACTATCTTGAGAAAAACTCCCCAAAATAAATCCAGCAGCACTTGAAACCATCAAGAAAATAATAAACACTGCAATCCATTGACTCTTTTTCATAATGACTTTCAAAATAGAATCTAAATAAAAAGGTTTCTAAAAATAAAATAAAAAAAAGAAAAAGAAGGCTAAAAGCCTTAAGCTGTTGTTCCGCTTGAACTTGTTGAAGCTACTACACTAGGGTTAGATGTTGTACCCTTAACAGTTACTTCCATACCCTTCAAGTTTGCTTTATTTGCTGCATAATCTCTCAACACTCTTGAAGCTCTGACCGTATCTGCTGCTTCATAACCTGCTACAATCATAGCCACTTTTTCACCATTATCTTTCAAGCTAAGAATTGCTTCCCCTGAATTAATTCCAGAAGCTGCTCCATATGCAGGGTATGTTAATCCCAAAAATTCTGCACTTAGTTTATTAACTGCAGGTCCTCCAACCAAGATAAGATTGTCTCCAGCTTTATTGGTTACTTCTGTGTCCAATACAGGTGAAGGTGCTTTGTCAACAGCAGCCATAACTACACTACTACCAGCAGTTCCGCCTGTAACTACAGCAGATGTGCCTTTAATCACTACATTTGCCTGTGTATAGTCAACAGGTATCTCTAAATCAACCTTATCTCCAGATCCTTTACTCTTTGGATTTTTGATGATAATACCAGTCAGATGTTTTTCTTGTGGAAAAGTAATAGG
>JACOZR010000022.1 GCA_016181245.1 Candidatus Woesearchaeota archaeon
ATTGCATGCTTTCCCTTCTCTTCGAAAAACATATCTCCGAAGAGGGCATTTCTGGAGTGCTGGAAAATTTTACAGGTCAGTAGGTAATGTTACTGCTGATACGATCCAGCATTACATCCAGCAAAGCCAACATGGCTGGAATTTTGAACATCAGGCAACTCTTTGAGTAAGCCCTCATCAGACACCTCGACCTTTAGGTCGAGGAGTATCATTTGAAACCTACGATATAACATTTTTTAAAGATTTATGTAGTGTAACATTTTCGTGCAACTATCATTTATTCTTTGTAATGCAAAATCTTCGAGATATAAACTCTAAATAGAAATGTTTATATAGTAGTTAGTTGTTTACTTTAAATCAACATAGGCTTACTATAAAAGCTTTTTGAAAAAGGGGGAGAAATAAATGGCTGAAAAACAAAATATCAATGTGAACTTAGACCACTCAAATCATGCATTTTTTGCAGATGGAATATCTTTGTTTAATCGAAGTGATAAGTTTTTTGTGGATTTTAGACAAACAAGTCCAAGAATAGATGTTATTGGAGATAAACAGCATCATACTCATGCAGTAAAACATAGTACAATAGCTTTAGACCCTATGATGGGGAAAGCTTTACTTGAATTATTAAAAGACAGCGTTTCAAAATATGAAAAACAATTTGGTAAAATAAAAGTGCCAAAACAGAAATTTTTGAAGGAGGAACCTGTTGAACAAGTTTCAGTAGATAAAAGTTACATAGGATAAAATGAAGAAAGAAAATAATGAGCAAAATGAGCAAATTGTAGAAGAAAATTTAGATTTACCTTTAGAAGAAAGTAATGAGAAAGATAAGTCTCAAGAATATTTAGACATGCTTCAGAGGTTGAAAGCGGAATTTGAAAACTATATGAAGAGAAATGAAGAAGAAAGAAAAGAATTTGTAAAATATGCTAAGCATGATTTGATTTTGAAATTACTAAGTATAAAAGATGACTTTGAGAGAGCATTAGAATCTGAAAAAGAAAGTGAAGAATTTGCAAAAGGGGTTGAAATGATTTTCAAGCAGTTACATAAAACTTTAGAAGAGGAAGGAGTAAAGCCAATAAAATCTTTAGGAGAAAAATTTGATCCTTACAAACACGATGTTATTGGAAAAGTAGAACATGATAAGCATGAAGATGTAATTGTTGAAGAAATAAAAAAAGGGTATATGCTTAAAGATAAAATTTTGAGGCCGAGCTTAGTTAAAGTAAGCAAGCTCAAGGAGGATAAAAATGAGTAAAATAATTGGAATAGATTTAGGAACTTCGAATTCAGCAGCTTCTGTGCTACAAGGGGGAAGACCAGTAATGATCCCTAGTAGTGAGGGAGCTTCATTATATGGAAAAGCATTTCCCTCAGTTGTTGCTTTTACTAAAGATGGGAAAATGTTTGTTGGAGAACCAGCAAGAAGACAAGCAGTTAGCAATCCAGATGGAACAGTAATGGCTGCTAAGAGAAAGATGGGTTCTACATTTAAATATGATATTCATGGCAAAAGTTATACACCACAGCAAATTTCTGCTTTTATTTTACAAAAAATAAAGAGAGATGCTGAAGCTTTTTTAGGAGATAAAGTCGAAAAGGCGGTTATTACAGTACCAGCTTATTTTGATGATGATCAGAGACAGGCTACTAAGGATGCAGGAACAATTGCAGGTTTAGAAGTTGTGAGAATTGTGAATGAGCCAACTGCGGCTTCATTGGCTTATGGTTTGGATAAGAAAAATAAAGATGCTAAAATCCTAGTATTTGATTTAGGCGGGGGAACTTTAGATGTTACCATTATGGAATTTGGTGGAGGAGTATTTGAAGTTAAATCTACATCAGGAGATACAAGTTTAGGTGGAACTGATATGGATCAGGCAATAATGAATTTTATTCTTAAAGAATTTGAAAAAGAATCAGGAGTTGATTTAAGTGATGATTCAACAGCTATACAGAGAATAAGGGAAGCTGCTGAGAAAGCAAAAATAGAATTGTCCACAGTAATTGAAACTGATATTAACTTGCCTTTCATTACTGCAACTGATAAAGGACCTAAGCACTTAACAATGAAGTTGACAAGAGCTCAATTGGAAAAGTTAATTGATCCTTTAGTGCAGAGATGTAAAAAACCAGTTGAACAAGCTTTGAAAGATGCAAACTTAAAAAGAGAAGAAGTAGATGAAATAATTTTAGTCGGCGGGCCTACAAGAATGCCTGTTGTTAAACAATTTGTTGAAAAGTTGTTAGACAAAAAAGCAGAAGGCGGAGTTGATCCGATGGAATGCGTTGCTATTGGGGCAGCTATTCAAGCAGGAGTTTTAGCTGGAGATGTTAAGGATGTTTTGTTATTAGATGTTACTCCATTAACATTGGGTATTGAAACTTTAGGCGGTATAAGAACTGCTTTGATTCAGAGAAATACTACAATTCCAACTAAAAGAGCTCAAGTATTTTCAACTGCAGCAGATAATCAACCTAGTGTTGAGATTAATGTTTTGCAGGGAGAAAGAGAAATGGCTATTGATAACAAAAGCTTGGGAAGATTCATTTTAACAGGAATACCTCCTGCTCCAAGAGGCATACCTCAAGTAGAAGTTACTTTTGATATTGATGCAAATGGTATCATTAGTGTTTCTGCTAAAGATTTGGGAACTAAGAAAGAGCAGAGTATTAAGATTTCAGGAAGTTTGAAACTAGATGAAAAAGAAATTGAGAAAATGAAGAAGGAAGCTGAAGAATTTGCTGAAGAAGATAAGAAAAGAAAAGAATTGATTGAAATTAAAAATCAGGCAGATTCTGTTGTTTACTCAACTGAACAAATGTTATCTGAATATGGTGATAAAGTTGACAAGGATACAAGAGAAAAAGTTCAGAAAGAAATAAATGAAATTAAGGAAGTTTTAAAAACAGATGATGCAGCAAAAATTAAAAAGAAACTTGAAGAAGCTAACAAAGTGATACAAGAAATTGGTATGAAAATGTATCAGGAAGCAGCTAAAACTTCTCAGGAAGTAAAAGAAGACAAGAAAGAAGATGATACAATAGATGCTGAGGTTATAGATGATGAGGATAAATCCAATAAATGAGCAACTAAATCCAACGCTAGAAAAATTGGTCTTAGTTGTTGTTAGTGATGCTTTGTCTATGACTAAACCAAGAAACTTTGTTAAAAGACTTTTGATTGCTGTTGATCGCGCTATTAATGCTTATGCTGCTGATTTGGAATATGAAGAAAGTATATATGGAATCCCTATTGAGATGAAATGGATTTATAACCCCTTTGCATCTGGAAAAGAGCTTAGAGTTATGAGTGCTAGACACCACTTGACAAATTATGTGCACAAATATATAGAAGAAAATTTTCCAGAATATTCAGAACAAGTATTATAAACTAAAGTTAAAAAGGGAATACACAAACCATGGCAAGAATATTATTTTGTGATGATGATGAGAATACTAGGCACGTTTTTACTGAGATGTGTACCGAATTGGGGCAGCTATGTGATGTGGCTGAAACGGATGATGAGGCTATGGTATTTGCTCGAAGAATGAAGCATGATTTAGTTATAATTGATCTTGGTAATGTGCATTGTGATACTTATGATCTTTGTAGAGAGATAAGAGGATTACTGCCGTTTTCTGTTATTATTTTAACTAGTGGATATATGCAGGAATATAGAAGAGAGGTTATTGAACAGCTTCCTGAAAAAACATTTAATGGATTAATTGCCAAAAGTGAGTTAGTAAAAATTTATCCCCATTGGAGATCTGGGTTAAGTAATCTTTTACAAAAGTACGGTTTAACATGACAACTAAAAGAGATTATTATGAAATTTTGGGAGTAAGTAAAACAACTAGCAAGGAAGATATTAAAAAAGCCTATAAAAGATTAGCATTAGAGCATCATCCTGACAAGGGAGGGGATGCTGAAAAATTTAAAGAAATTTCTGAAGCTTATGCTGTATTAAGTGATGATACGAAAAAGCAGCAATATGATCAATTTGGTCATGCAGGATTTGATCAAAGATATTCTCAAGAAGATATTTTCAGGAATGTAAATTTTGATGATATTTTCGGTGAGGTTTTTGGAAGAAGAGGGGATATTTTTGATATGTTTTTTGGGGGAAACAGGGAAAGGAGAGGTAATGATTTAAGATACGATCTAGATATAAGTTTTGAAGATGCTGCTTTTGGTGTTGAGAAGAAAATCAAGATTCCAAGACTTATTAATTGTGATAGTTGTGATGGAACTGGTGCGGATAAGGGGCATTTGATAAAATGCGGATATTGCAACGGGACTGGACAAACAAGGAAAACAACTAAAACTCCTTTTGGTATTTTTAGCCATGTTGCTACATGTAGGGAATGTGAGGGATATGGGGAAATTGCTAAGTCTAAATGTAAAGAATGTAATGGCACTGGTTTAATAGAAGATGATAAAACTTTGAATATTAAGATTCCTGCTGGTGTTGAAAATGGAAATAGGATAAGAGTTACAAATGCGGGAGAGGCAATCAAAAATGGAAAATCTGGAGATCTTTATATTTATCTAACTGTTAAACCACATGAAATTTTTGAGAGAAAAGGAAGTGATATTTATTTGCAAATGCCTTTAAGCTTTAGCCAGGCTGCTTTAGGGGATGAAATTAAAGTTCCAACATTAGAAGGAAGTGTTAAAATGAATATACCTGCTGGGACACAAACAGGAACTACTTTTAGATTAAGAGATAAGGGAGTTGAAACTTCAAGAGGACAAGGAGATCAGTATGTTAATGTGATAGTTAAGACTCCTACTAAACTTAATGTAAAGCAAAAAAAATTGTTAAAAGAATTTGCAGCAGAAAACAAAGAAACTTTAAAGATAGAAAAGGGCTTTTTTGAAAAGATTATTGAAGGATTTTAAGATTCTTCTTCTCCTTCATAACCTTCCATGAAACCAGCTTCCCAGTCTTCTATTTCATCATCGTTTAACTGAGATTCTCTTCCTTCTTCAGTGTAAACATCTTCTTGCTGTGCTAATTCGTCTTCATAATTCTTTCTTCTTTTCATATAACACCACCTATTTTTTTGAACAACCGTTAACTATATATAGTTAACCTATATATTAGATATAAAGTATATATACTATGGAAAAATTCAGAAAAATCATTAAATTTGGAACCTCATCTCTTATACTATCTTTACCTATTGATTGGACTAAAAAAAATAAACTTGGAAAGGGAGATCTTCTCTCTATTTCTGAAAATGTTAATAATGAACTTGTTTTAAGTGTTCCATCTAAAAACAGGTCTGAACAAAGAAAAGAAATTGTTATTAATACTGAGAACAAGGATTTAACTAGAATTAAAAGAGAAATTGTTTCCTCTTACATTAATAACTATGGTATTATAAGAATTAAAGGAAAACTTTCTGCAAATTTTATTAAAGAGATTAAAAATATAATAACAGGATTAACTGCTTTAGAGGTAGTAGAACATAATGCTGATTCTTTAGTTGCTAAAGACTTTTTAGATATAGGAGAGATAACTTTTCAAGAAATATTAAGGAAAATGGATACTATAACGAGATCTATGATCGTTGATTTGAAAAATATATCCAAAGAAGATACTTCTCAGGCTATCCTTGAAAGAGATGAAGAAGTAAATAGGATGGTTTATTTGATTATAAGGACTATGAGATTTACTTTAGATACTCCGAGTTTATCTCATAAAGAAAATAGAATAAGCATGGGGAATATTTTAAATGTGTGGGATGTTGCATTGACTGTCGAAGGTATTGCAGATGATATAAAAAGAACAGCAAGAGAATTTTCAAAAATGAGCACTTCTTTGCAAACTAAGAAAGAACTTTTAAAGGTTTTGGAGGAAATTGAGACTTTTTATTGGGAAACTATGAAAGCGTATTATACTAATGATGTAGAATTGGCCTTTAGACTTTCTTTAAATAAATCAAATCTTTCTAAGAAGTGCAATGAATTGCATGAAAAAGTGTGGAATGTCAGGTATGCTCCTATTATTTTAGAAAACTTTAAAAGTATAGTTTCTTCAATTCATAATCTTGGAAGAAGAGTTTACAGTTAAAACAAACTTTTTTAAGCTTTGCTACAGAATATTGAATTAGGATTAATATGACCCAACTTAGTTCTATTGGTACTGTATCTACTCAAGGTAGTGTGAACCATAATTCAAATGGATTGGAGAGCACTGCTTTGCTATATACGCCTTCTGTTGAATACTATAGGGAAATCCTTGCAAGAGATTATGTTATAGAACAACTTGCTAGAAGAGGTTATGATTTTAACATTGATGATATCGCTAGTGAGCAATCTGCTGATCTGGGAATTGGGGGGACACTTAATCGAAGAACGCACCTTAAAAAAGTTGTACTAAGAGATGCTGCACAAAATACACTTCCTTTAAGAATATTTCTTAAGATAGCTTCAGAAATTAATTTGGGAACTGACGCTTCTTTAGCAAATAGGCATCATGAATTGTCTGATAGCATGTTATACCAGTATGAGCAAATGCGCCTTTGGAATAGCCTTGGTCTTCCAACTCCAATTGTTTTTGGTTTAGATACTGTTAATCATCAGAGAGTTACTTACTATCAATTAGCAATGGAGAGTTGGGATGGATCTACACACGACTTGAATCTACTAGCACTTAGGGAATTAGGCAATAGGATAAGGGGGTCTAGGAAAACTTATGGTCCTGATGAACAAGCTGCTTATTTAAGGCAGCTTGATGAAGAAAAAAGTTTTATCGTTAATTCTAGCCTTAATACAGTTAGGGCATTTCATATTATTGGCACTGAAGGACTTAGAAACTTAACAAAACTTCCTACACTGGGCATCTTTTGTCATGATGACGTAGAAGAATACTTTTTAAGAAAAAGAGCAATAAACTATGCTTCTCAGTTTTATAGATATACTCATAACATGGAGAAGGACGAATCTGTTCCTCGTTTATTCTTGGAAAAAACAGTTGCTTCACTTGTTCATCTTGTTGAACCTTTTAGAGATGAATCTAGATATGTTTATGCACAAGGTGATGAATACCCTCAACATTTTCAATTTTTTTCTGGATTTAATGGGAATAGATTAAGTGGAATATTTGATGCAGATCATGCTATGATGACTATACCTGTATATTCTTATGCAAAACTGTTAACATCTTCTCTTCTCAATCTTACTTTCGAAGAAGAACTTTCTTATTTATCGCAGGTTTTCTCTTTTGAACATCCGTGCTCAGGAGGGATATACCCTAGTCATCTTTTTGGTAACCTAGACATGATTCAGAGAGATTATGTTCTTACTTCATTATTAACTCGTTTTTTTAATTTGGGGAAAAAAGCAGCTGATACATATGTGCACCCACAACATCATCTTAGATATGAAAGTGGAATTTCTTATTCTCCCGGCAGAACAAGATTCCCTATTAGGGATTTAATTCCTGTTTCTGTAAGCTATCCTAGTGCGGATTACGAAATTGAGACCCAAAAGAAGGCTCTTGAAACTCGTTTAGAAATTTATGAGCCCTTAGAATTTCTTAACCGCCAAGATTTAAGGGCTATTTCTGAATTTAAGAGGTATCTTACTAATAATAACCTTTTATAATTTTTACTACTTACTAATAATAAAGTTTATAAAGCCCCTTTTCTTATGTGTTTTAACAGAAGTCTTAAAAATGAAAATGGAAATAATCTTTCAGGAACATGACACAAACAAGATCTCTAATATGTCTACTTACAGGCCATGTAGACCATGGAAAGTCTCAGATAATTGAGACTATATCAAAAAAAAAGATTTTAAATAAAGAAGCGGGAAGGATTACCCAGAAAATAAGTGCTGTTAAAGTTGACATAAATGATATTAATTCTTTAGCAGGAAGACTATTAAAAAATTTAAAGATAAAAATCAAGATTCCTGGGTTTTTGTTTATTGATAGCCCGGGGCATGCTGCTTTTACAAACTTAAGAAAAAGAGGGGGAAATTTAGCTGATATTGCCATATTAGTAGTTGATGCAAATGAGGGAATATTAGCTCAAACTCAAGAAGCTATTGAAATATTAAAGAAATGCAAGACTCCTTTTATAATTGCCTTAAATAAAATTGATTTGGTTTCAGGATGGAGGCAAAATGTTGGAAAGGATATTTTAACAAATATTAATTCTCAATCTGAAACAACTAGAGATCTATTAGATAATAAGTTGTATACTCTTGTTGGAAAATTATATGAACTCGGATTTAATGCTGAAAGATTTGACAGAGTAAGTGATTATACAAAGCAGGTTGCTATTGTTCCTATTTCTGCCAAGACTACTGAAGGATTGCAAGAATTATTAGCTGTTTTAGTGGGTTTAGCACAAAAATATTTAGAAAATGAATTGAATGTTGAACTTTCTAAAGGAGGTAAAGGTGTTGTTTTAGAAGTTAGGGAAGATAAAGGTTTAGGAACCGTTTTAGATGTGGTTTTGTATGATGGCAAGATTTCTGTTAATGATGAATTTGTTATTGGAGGAATTGAAAATCCAATTGTTACTAAAGTAAGAAATATATTTGAAATGAAAAAACCAGTTGAGCATGTAGAAGCTGCTGCTAATATAACTTTAATTGCTCCAAATGTTGAGGAAGTTTGTGCTGGAATGCCTTTAGCCGTTGTTGACAAATTAAATGATGTAAATAAATTAAAAAAAGAAGTTCAAGAGCAAGTTGAGGAAGTTGTTATTGAGACTGGGAAAGAGGGTATTGTTGTTAAAGCAGATAGTTTAGGAAGCTTAGAGGCTTTAGTTTGCTTGCTTAAAGATAAAAAGATTCCAATCAAAAGAGCTAGTGTTGGGGAAATTTGCAAAGGAGATATTGCAGTAGCTGAATCGCAAAAAGATGAGATTAACAGAGTGATTGTTGGATTTAATATTAAAGATGTAAAGGAAAATGTTCAAGTTATAACCTCTGATGTTATTTATACAATTATTGAGAAATTTGAGAAATGGAGAGAGTATACTAAGAAAGACTTAGAAACTAAGAAGTTAGATAGATTAACAAGGCCTTGCAAAGTTTATATTATTCCTAATTTTGTTTTTAGACAGAGCAATCCTGCTGTTGTTGGCGTTGAAATCTTAAAGGGAACATTAAAAACAACTATGCCTTTAATGAATGGAACTGGAAAAAGAATAACTGAAGTGAAAAGCATTCAGGAAGAGGGAAAAAATGTTAATGAAGTTTGCAAGGGAAAACAAGTTGCTGTTTCTCTGCCTGGAGTTATAGTTGGAAGGCAGGTAATTGAAGGACAAGTTTTAGTTTCTGATCTTAATGAAGAAGAATTTAGAAGATTAAAAGAGATGAAGACTTTTTTAACTCCTGATGAAATTGAATTATTAAAGGAAATTGCTGAGTCTAAAAGGAAAAATAATCCTATGTGGGGAGTTTAAGAAAACTTTAAAAAGGGTTTTCATTAAGGATTGATATGGCAGAATTTAAGATTGTTGTAGGAAATAAAGGCAAATGCTATAGCAAGGCTTTAAATGAGAATGAAAGTTCTGCTTTTTTAAATAAAAAAATGGGTGAAAAGATTGAAGGCAATTCTTTTGGTTTTTCTGGATATGAGATGGAAATAACTGGTGGAAGTGATAAGGCTGGGTTTCCTATGAGACATGACTTATCTGGGATTCATAGAAAAAAAATTCTTTCTGTTAAGGGGCAAGGACTAAATGTTAAAGGAAAAGGCATTAGAAAAAGAAAAACTGTTGTTGGAAATACTATAGGATTACATATTGCTCAGGTTAATCTTAAAGTTGTTAAAGAAGGAAAAGATTCTTTAGCTAAAATTTTAGGCAAAGAAGAAAAAGTTGAAGAGAAAAAAGAAGAATAAACTTAATTCAATTCTCTTTGCCAAGTATCATAAAGGCTTATTTCTTTTTTTGTTAATAACCCTACAGGCGGGATACTTACTGTTGTTGGTCTTCTTGCTTTTCCAGTCCTGTAGTCATCTGCTAATAATCTTTTTTCTAATTGGTTTATTGCTGGATGTTGACTAAGATTTAATGCGGGTAATTTTTCTTCACTTCCGTATAAGAGAGGTGCATCGCTTAAATAACTATAAACTAGTAAAGGAAGCTTGAAATTTTGGTTATCAAATAAGATGTATACTACTTCAGTTCCTCTAACGTGAGTTATGCCTATTGTTTCAAAAGGAGTTGACTTGAAAACAGTTGCAAATCCCTGATATGTGTAACCTTTTTTTGCTAAATCAAAATGGGCTTTTTGAATAATCTTTCTTACTTGGGTATCATTCATTCCTCTTAAATTTTTTACAACTTCTCTTGTGATATTACCTGTTTTTAGTAGGTTCATGAACTGGGTTGAAGTAACTTCTTTTTCACGGTCTAATAAGTATGCATCTGTTTCTGCATAATCTAAGCCAAGACCATAACGAGCTACTATTGCATTAAATACTAAATCATTACTAAGATTATCAGTAAACCTAAAAGGCATTAGTACCTCTGCCTCTAAATCATCCTCTAGAAACTTTATTTCTCTAACTCCTTGTTTTGCATGTTCTAAAGCTATCTTTGTTAACGCAACTGCTCCATGATAGGGTATTAATACTGTTTGTCTTGATCTTGTTGAGTCCAAGCCCATTTTTTCTAGATCTCTGAGAATTTTTTCATCAACATTGCACCATAGCCAACCTTTTCTTTTGTGATGTCTATGAAATTGAACGCCTGAATCTACATCAAATTCTTGCAAGATATATGGAGATTTTGATCTACTCAAAAAAGGATTGCTTACTTCTACATCCCAATAGCTCATTGCTTCTGGAAGATTTCCATGCTCTTTGCTTTTTACTCTTAAAATTACCCCTCCTTGGTGTGAGAACTTTCCAAGCTGAACTACATTTTCATCAATTACTTTTTGAGTCATTAAAGGATTGGCTGATGTTAAATTTTTTGTACTAATATGCCTATGAGAAGGAACTCTTAAGCCTTCTACTTCTTTATACATTACCCTTCCTTCTGTGTCTTTTAATAACTTAACTTCTGAGTGTTGTATATCGTGTTCTAACCCTGCAAAATCAATTCTTGTTAAGTCTTCTTGGCTATCTGCATACATTCTCCCATTTTTTCTAGTTGATTCAATCCATTTAGCGATGTGGGGATGTTTTTCAGCTTCTCCCGAGGTCTTATCAACTTTTTTTGCTAGTTCATCAAATTGAGTTCTTCTTTGTTCTCTGTCCATTAAAGCAAAATGAGCTTCAGCAAAAGCACTTGGTGAAAATAAAATATCTCTGGAACCTTGTCTCCACATATAACCATGATTAAGGGGATGAATTCCTTGTCCTTGAACTTGGTCTTCTTCTACTTGATTTTGGAGATTTTTTTGCATGTTATTTTTAAAATAAACAATCTTAAAAGCTTTTTTAATTAGATTTGCATAATGGGCGCTTTAAATTTCATTGTGTTGACTTTTCCTTCTCTGATTTTTTTGGTTCTTAATAATTGCATAATTTCTCTTCTACTAGTTTTTGAGTCTCCCACAGAAACCAACATTTTTCCTATTTCTATGACGCTTCTTTTTGGATCCCATGTACCGATTGGTTCTAGTGTTGTATCTTGAGATTCTATCAATCTTTTAACTTTTTCTAAATCTGTTGCTCTTTTTTCATAAGCTAGACGAGCTGCTTCATTTTCTGCAACTATTTCTTTTTGAGTTTTTCCATATACTAATACTTGAACATCATTTATTAACCCTTTTGGTATTTGTTCTAGAGATCTTTGTGCCAGTCTATTATTTTCAGCAATTTCTGATTCTAACTTTCTTTGATGAATTATTTCTTCTATGTAATCTCTTACTTGTTTTTCTGGAAGAATGATTACACCTCTATTTGGTTTAGAGCTTAAAAATTCTGCAAGTTCAGGTTGTACATTATAACAAGCAAGAGTGCCATGAACTATTTCATCTAATTGTTGATAACCTGAATTATTTTTTCTTCTCCAGTTAGACATTGCTATGTTACCTGATATTGTTGCTGCATATGCATCTAATTGCTGGCGAGCTTTTTTAGCAGTTTCATACTTTTCTGAATCTACTGCATGTGGCTTAACTTCTATAACCATGAATTTTCCGTCTTTGGTTTTGTATACTAAGTCGCATCTCATCCATGGAATTTCTCTTTCACCCATTCGTGCCTTAGCAAATTCAGCAACTTCCGTGTATTGAGAATTTAGTCCTTTTTTCAATGCTGCTAGCAACTCCCTGTTTCTTTCTTGTAACTCTTGAGGCATTTCAATATCTTCCTGGAAATCTGCTGCTAAAAGTTCTGAATCGCCTATAAGTTCTTTGTAATTTTTTGGATCTGTTAGATAAGTAACTAGATATAGGTGCCTTAAACTTGCTGCATTGAGAAACTTTTTCCTTTTTTCTTGGTTGAGAGGGATTTCTTCAAGCCTTTCTTCTACTACTTCTTCTAGAATGTAGGGATGAGGGTTAGGGCTTCCCTTTGCTTGCCCATTTCCATCTTTTTTCCCTGCCCATAATTTGTTTACAATTCCTCTTACAGAATCTTCTGTTCTTTCCTCTAAACCTTGCTCTCTTAGTATTTCATTTAATCTTTTTCTTATAATCTCATATGATCCTTTTCTCATACGCCCTTTTTCGGTTAATCCTGTTTCTTCGACATAGTTAATTATTTCATTGACGATTACATCTTCTTCTAAACGGCCATCTGGAATTTTCCTCAATCTTACGATATTTCCTTGATTGTTCTCGATGTGCTGCAATCCAATTTCAGAAAATCTTGGGTCTAATGCAATAATTTCTTCATACAATTTTCTTCTTCCTTCATATGTGTAACCGTAGGTGCCATAAAAAGATGAATCTACTTGTTGGATTATTGGACTAGATAATAATTGTCTTTTCCCTTCTTGTCTTAATTTTGAATCTTCTTCTAATACTTTTTCTCCTATCTTTCTTAGTATTTGAATATATTCTGAACTTCCTTTTTCTGGAACTTTTAATAATAACTCATCTACTCCTTTAAACTGAGTTGGTGAATATCCTAGGAAGCTTATTATTTTTAGAAAGTCTTGTTTTTTAGGATTTCTTTGCGAACAAATGTAGCCCATTACTTTTGATGGGGATACTTCTAATAACCTACTAAATCCATCTATACTTGTTTCATACGCAGCTCTTTCTCTATCTAAGAATTCTGAAAAAGAAATCTTCTTTTCCTTTTCAGTTTCTTCATCTACATCTATAAAGTATAATTTTTGCGTCATTTTAATCTCTTAATAAACGGGTAACTATTTGTGTTGCTTTGTTTCTTCCAGTTCTAACGTCGCTTGGTGATGATGGCATAGACACAAATTTTTTCGGATCATCTATTCTTGCAATTCTGTGGTGACCTTTTCCATCTTCTCCGTCTATATACATCAAACCGATTTTGGCTAACACCCTTCTTTGATACGGTGTTGCTCTGCCTTTCCACTCTCTGAAGGCTTCTTTTAAATCCTTTAAAGCTTGGGGGTCTATATTTTGAGTATATTCTTCTGGTTCTACAGTTTCTTCCCCAATTCCTTCTAGTATTTCATTAACTCTTGTTACTAATTCTCCGTTTTGTTGTCTAAGAACGAGATCTCTCATTTCTTGAGCTATTAGTTCTGTTAACTCTCTGTCAGCAACTTCTCCACTCACTTTTAAACAGGAACCATTATCAGATATAAGTGCCTCTACCCTATCTGGACCTAATTGGATTAAATATCTCTTAGTATCTCCTACTTTTCCGCAATAATTAACTAGTGTCATTTTAACCTATTTTTGTTATTATTTGGTAGTAAATATGCTTTATAAATCTTACTATTTTTGACTACTTTTTAGGGGTTATAAAATAAATACTTATAAAATAGGAATTTTGAGGTATCTTTATGCCAGTATTTACACAATACAAAGCTACAAAGAAAAGTAGAATTGATGGACTTGTTAATTATGTAAGAACAGAACTGGGAGAATATAGATCTGGCTCGTTGGATAATTTATTGACATGCAATGAGTTGGGTGCTGTATTTGGGATATCATCTGGCTATGCTTCTTTACTTATCCAAAGAAACTTTTCTTTGGCAGATAAAAACTATAGGATTGGGATAGTAGAACTCCAAAGAGGGAGAAGAGTTTCGGCTTCAAAAACTGGAATTAAGAAGTCTAGGCAGTCTGTAGAAAGAACCTCTAAAACTAAATTAAAAAATTTACTTATTAAACTGGATGGATTAAAACCTTATATTCTTGATGAGTTACGGGCGTATAAGGGAGGGCGTATTCAATTTTTGTCTTCAAACGATGAGCTTGCTTCACTTTATGGGGTTACTCACACAACTATACGTAAAATATCTCGAAGAATTTTGAATAAAAAAGATTCTTCACTTAGAGATAAAATATTAAGGGAAAACACTAGGAGAAAAATTTCTATTTCTAGGTCGAGTTATAATGAGGAAGGACGAAAATTATTGATTTCTGAAGTAAAAAGAGAACTATTCTTATATTCTTCTGGCAAGTCTTTTGCAGTTTCTTCTTCGGAGGAATTAGCTGAAAAATTTGGTATCAGTTCTCAAACAGTTTATCTATGGATGAAAGAAGATTTACCTGATTCAGAAATTAGATCTAGAAACCAATATTTAGTTCAATCGCGGAAATTAAGATTAACTGAGCAAAGACGAATTATACATGAAGATATAATTGACTTTATAAAAAAAGAGATTGTGGCTCATAGGGAAGGAAAAATTTCTAGAGTGACAGGTACAACAAAACTGATGAGTAAATTTGGTATAACTCAAGGTCGTTTATCTTTTATTATTGATGAAAACCTTACAAAAGATGACATAGCATATAGGATTAGTGCCATGAATAAACAACGTGCGGATGATTTTACTGCTGCTAGAACAAAAGAAAATTTATTAGACTTTTTAGATTATGTAAGTGATGAAATCCGTAGACATAGGTCTGGTGATTTGCCTAGACTTACTTTTGCTACTCAATTAGGTGAAGAATTTGATATCTGTGGCACTGCTGCATCTTATAGACTTCGTAAATATCTGGACAGACAGGATTTTGATTATTGGTTAAATATTGTTAAGCAGCAAAAACTGAGTGATATGGCTAGTCTTAAAGGAGAAAAACATCCAATGTTTGGCAAGAAACATTCTCAAGAAACAAGACTTAAAATATCTAATGCTAATTCAAAAAAAGAAGGATTTCCGCAATGTATTGATTTTGTAAAAGCTGAAATAGAATTACATAAATATGGGAATATAAGCAAATTTTCTAGTATAGGCTCTTTAGGTGAAAAATTTGGAATTTGTGGCCATACTATTCTGAAGTGGCTCAAGAAGGGATTATCTAAAGAAGAGCTTGATTATAGAAGAGATGTTACTAGGTCTCAAGTGGGAGTAAGGGGGGCAAATCACTATTTGTTTAATGGTCATATGCGTCTTAAGTATAGCGTTTTTTTTACAGATGTTATGAGATCTTATATCCGGGCAAGGGATAATTTTGAATGCCAGCTGTGTGGTGCAACTGAAGGAAGAAGAGCCCATCATGTTCATCACATAGATTATAATAAGAAAAATGATGGTGAGATGAATTTAATACTATTATGCGGTAGATGCCACCCATCTATCGGTTCTTCTTTAATCTACTTGGGAGAAGTATGGAATTTCTTGTGTAACAAAAGGATAGAAGACATTTATGAGGATATGTTTGAAGAAAGATTTAGAGATTTGCAGCAATTTAAATTTGATTTGATGGTTATAAATGGATTAGAAGGTTTATTGGATCAACATTTTGATTAAAAACAACCTTATTTTAACCTTCTTTTTAATATTAAAAAATTCACTTAATTTCTTTATAAATCTTTCTACAATAAAAATTTTTTTTGGTCTCTAGAAGCCTTAAAACCTCTGAATTTGGGCATTTCAGCTTGGGAAAAGTATATAAATTTGGAGCCTGTTTTTTTATTAAAAAAGGTGAAAAATTCAACCTAAAATCTTCTTTTTAGGACTATTACAAATGGAACAAAAAACTAATTACGGGGCTGAAAGCATTCAAGTATTGAAAGGATTAGATGCACCGAGGCGCAGACCTTCGATGTACATAGGGGATACAGGGCAAAGAGGTTTACATCATTTAGTTTATGAGGTTTTAGATAATTCTATTGATGAGAGTTTAGCGGGATATTGCACTCATATTAAAGTTATAGTTCATCAAGATGGAAGCATAACTGTAGAGGATAATGGAAGAGGTATTCCTGTTGACATTCATCCAGAAGAGAAAAAAAGCGCATTAGAAGTTGTAATGACAATATTACATGCAGGAGGGAAATTTGATAAGAAAAGTTATCAGGTTTCTGGAGGATTGCATGGTGTTGGAATTTCTGTTGTTAATGCTTTATCTAAATTATTAATAGTACAAGTTAAAAGAGATGGAAAAATACATCAGCAAGCTTATGCTAGAGGAATTAAAACAAGTGAAGTTGAAGTTATTGGAGAAACTAAAGAAACAGGAACTATAGTTAAATTTTATCCTGATGAAGAAATATTCCCTGAAACTGAATTTAAATATGATATCTTAGTTGGAAGATTAAAGGAATTAGCTTTCTTAAATAAAAATTTGAAGATTGAAATTTTAGATGAAAGAAATTCTAAAACTGAAACATTCCAATATGAAGGCGGAATAAAAAGTTTTGTTGAATCCTTGAATTTAGGAAGAACTGCTTTACATCCTGTTATTTATTTTGATACTGAGAAAGAAAAAATTCAAGTTGAAATTTCTATGCAATATAACAACAGCTATGTTGAAGTTACTCATAGTTTTGTAAATATGATTCATACTATTGAAGGAGGGACTCATGAGGAAGGATGGAGGACTGCCTTGACAAGAGTTGTTAATGATTATATTAAGAAGAATAAAATTACGGATATTAAACTAACTGGTGAAGATGCAAGAGAAGGATTGACTACTGTTATTTCTGTCAGAGTACCTGAGCCACAATTTGAAGGACAAACTAAAACTAAATTGGGAAATTCTGAAGTTAAAGGTTTAGTAAGTTCTATTGTTTATGATAAATTGGGAACTTTTTTTGAGGAAAATCCATCAGTTGCTAAGTTAATTGTTCAAAAAATTGTTGATGCTGCTAAATCAAGAGAAGCTGCAAGAAAAGCAAGAGAGTTAACAAGAAGAAAATCTGCTTTGGAATCTGGAAGTTTGCCTGGTAAGCTAGCTGATTGCCAAGAAAGGGATCCTTCTAAGTCTGAGATATTTATTGTTGAGGGGGATAGTGCTGCTGGAACGGCTGTTGGAGGAAGAGATAGAAAAAATCAAGCTATATTACCTTTATGGGGTAAAATGTTGAATGTAGAAAAGGCTAGAATTGACAAGATATTTGGCAATGATAAATTGCAGCCTTTGATTTTGTCTTTAGGATGTGGAATTGGTGAAGAATTTAATGTTGATAAATTAAGATATCATAAAATTGTTATAATGAGTGATGCTGATACCGATGGCCACCATATAGCTACATTATTATTGACTTTTTTTTACAGATACATGAGGCCTTTAATTGAAAAAGGCTATGTGTATATTGCTATGCCTCCCTTGTTTAAAATTAAAAAAGGAAAAGATGAGATTTATGTTTATAATGAGGCTGAGAGAGACAAAGTTCTTGATCAAATTGGAAGGGATGGGGTTGCTATACAAAGATATAAGGGCCTTGGAGAAATGAACGCAGAGCAGTTATGGGAAACTACTCTGGATCCTGAAAGAAGATATATGAAACAAATAACTATAGATGATGCAGCTGTTGCAGATCAAATGTTTTCTATCTTAATGGGTGAAGAAGTTGGACCTAGAAGGGATTTCATATTTGAGCATGCTAATGAGGTAAGAAATTTGGATGTGTAAAATGAGAAGAATACTTTATTACGACAGTGATTTGAATCTTGGCTTTGGTTCAAACTTAGAAGTGGTTGGTGTAGGCAACTTAGATGGTGCTAGGAGATTATTAGAAAAAGAAAAATTTGATTTAATCGGAATTAATGCTGGGACAAAATATGCACTTGAATTTGCTGAATATATTGGAGACAATACAAGACATGATATAGCTGCCTATGATGTAGTTGTTTTAGTTAAACCTCCGACTAGATTAGCATCTGATCATGTATATCGCGAAGAAACAAATGTTAAAAACGCCGTACCTCTGTCTAGGCTTTTAGCTTGCAAGAATAGACGTGTTAGAACTCAAAAAAATTTAGGTATATTAATTCAAGTTTTAAATGAATTATCAGAATTTCCGGTTAATCGGATTTAAATAAAATGGCTGAAAAAATTCAACAAAAATTAATTGAAGAAGAAATGAAGGAGAGTTACATAGATTATGCTATGTCTGTGATAACAGCAAGAGCATTACCTGATGTTAATGATGGTTTAAAGCCAGTCCATAGAAGAATATTATATGCAATGCATAAAGCGGGGTTGCAGCATACAAAACCATTTAGAAAATGTGCGAGAGTTGTTGGAGATGTTTTAGGTAGATATCATCCTCATGGAGATATTGCTGTTTATGATTCTTTAGTCAGAATGGCTCAGAATTTTTCTTTAAGATATCCTTTAATTCATGGGCAAGGAAATTTTGGTAGTATAGATGGATATAGTGCTGCCTCAATGAGATATACCGAATGTAAGTTAACCCCTATAGCAGAGGAAATGCTTGAAGATATAGATAAAGATACTGTTAAGTTTGTACCAAATTATGATGAAAGTTACAAAGAACCAATAGTGTTACCAAGCAAGATTCCTAATTTAGTGATTAATGGTACAACAGGAATTGCTGTAGGAATGGTTTCAAGCATACCTCCACACAATTTAAGAGAAGTTGCTGATGCTATTGTTGCTTTAATTGATAATCCAGAACTTAAAACAGATGGATTAATGCAGTATATTAAAGGACCTGATTTTCCAACCTATGCAAGCATTGTTGGGAGAGAAGGAATTAGAAAAGCCTACAAAACAGGAAGAGGAAAATTAAAAGTAAAAGCTAAATGTGAATTTGAGAAAGATAAGATAATTATTTCTGAAATTCCTTATCAAGTAAATAAAAAAATATTAATTGAAAGCATTGTGGATTTAGTTAAAGATAAAAGAGTTGAAGGTATAAGAGACATAAGAGATGAGAGTGATAGAAAAGGTATGAGGATTGTTTTAGAATTAAAAGACAATGCTAATAATGAAGTTGTTTTGAATCAATTGTATAAGCATACTCAATTGCAATCTACGTTTAGTGTTATTATGACAGCTTTAGTTGCGGGGCAGCCAAAGACTATGAGCTTGAGGAACATGCTTAATTTCTTTATACAGCATAGAAAAAGAACTATTACAAGAAGAGTTCAATTTGATTTGAAGAAAGCAGAAGATAGGGTTCATATTTTAGAAGGATTAAGAATTGCTTTGCAAAATATTGATGATGTTGTTAAGGACATTAAGGGGAGCAAGGATGTTGAATCTGCTAAGTTGTTATTGATAACTAATTACAAATTAAGTGAAATACAAAGTCAAGCGATATTAGAGATGAGGTTGCAGAGATTAACTGGTTTAGAACAGAATAAGATTGAAGAAGAATTTAAGGTTTTATTAGTATTTATTGCTGAGATGAAGGCTATTCTTGCTTCTGAAGAAAGGATTTTAGATATAATCAAGAAAGAAACTTTAGAGTTAAAAGAAAAATATGGGGATGACAGAAGAACAGTTATCATAGAAGAAGATGAGAATGAAATTGAAGATGAAGATTTGATTAAGAATGAACAAATAATTATTACTGCTACTAGAGATGGGTATATTAAACAAACTTTATTGGAAGAATATAAACAGCAGAAAAGAGGCGGAACTGGTATAATTGCTACAGAGAAGAAAGAAGAAGATATTGTTGAGCATTTATTTTCAACCAAGAGTCATAATTACTTGTTGTTTTTTACTAATGCAGGAAGAGTTTATTGGTTAAAGGCTTATAAAATTCCTAAGGGAAGCAGATATGCGAAAGGAAAAGCTATTGTAAATATATTCAAATTAGCTGAAGGGGAAAAGGTAAATGCTATATTGCCAATTTTGAATCTTGAAAAAGAAAGCTATGTTATGTTTGCTACTAAAAATGGCAAGTTAAAGAAAACTCCTTTGAAATCATTTTCCAAACCTAGAAAAGCAGGGATTAAAGCCATTAAATTAGAGGATAAAGATGAGGTAGTTTCTGTTAAGTTAACTCCTGGAAATTTGGAGATTATTGTTGGAAGCAAGAAAGGAAATGCTGTCAAGTTTAATGAAAAAGATGTAAGAGTTATGGGAAGAAATGCTTCTGGTGTAAGAGGAATTAGACTAAAAGAAAAAGATGCTGTTGTTGGAATGGAAATTGCAAATCCTGAAGGAACTTTATTGACTGTTACTAAAAATGGATATGGAAAAAGAACATCTTTTGGAGATTATAGATTAACTAGAAGAGGCGGTAAGGGAGTTAGAAACATTAAGATTACTGAGAAGAATGGAGAGGTTGTGGGAATTAAAACTGTTAAGGATATAGATGATGTTATGTTTATTACTGAGAAAGGTGTTGTTATTAGAACTCCGTCAAATGGGATTAGTGTTATTGGAAGAAATACGCAAGGTGTTAGAATAATGAAGTTAAAAGAAATGGATAAAGTTAAATCTTTGACAAGGATTATTTCTAAGATTGATTAAAATGAATTTTCTTTTTGTTTCTCATTACTCTGATTTTTATAGAAAGATTTTGCCGCAGTTTTTAGAAAAAGGAGTTAATTTGGGCTTTTCTGGTTCTATTGAAAAAACTACCCAGTTATTAAGAACAAGAAAGGATTATGGCTGTATTATTTTACATTATAACCCTGAAGATCATCCTGAAATGTATGGAATATCTTTGCTTGAACATTTAATCTTAACAGGACAGACTTTTCATAGAGATTATACTAGAATAATTTCTGTAATATCTATAGATGAAACTAATTTCTTTGAAAGAGCTTTTGAGTTATATGTACAGACTATTGTCCTAAGACTGATCCAAGAACAGGAAGTCCAAACATAAACAATACTGCTATTCCTAAAACTATGAAATAAATTGTTTTATTCCATAAGAATACTTTTTTACCGTCTAATGGGCCAAAAGGAAGCATATTGAATATTGCTAGCCATGTATTTACAGAAATACCATATTGAGCAATTGTTATAATTAAACTATTTGAGCTCACTAGCCATAAGATAAAGAAGAGTATTGCTAAAACCAAATTTGTAATTGGTCCTGCTACTGAGATTCTTCCATTTCTTGGGATACCTACAAATCCTGAAATAAAAACTGCACCTGGAGCAGCAAATATCCAGCCAGTAAATGATAATGCAATTGCTACTAAAAGCATTAAATCCCAGGACCTGAATTCTGCCCAGCAGCCATATTTCTGCGCTACTATTTTGTGAGCAAGTTCATGTAATAAAAATCCAAACCCTACTGCTATTGCTGACACTACCAAATTTTCAATAAACTTTTGAAAAGGAGCGTTGAATACACTATCATAACTATCGATACTAAAAGCAATTGCAAAAGCTATTGATATTGCTATCCATGCTTTTATCAAATCTCTTATTTCCTCTTTTGATGTTTTAATTTTTATTTTTTTCATTCTCTAAAGAAGCTACACCTATTAATCTCCAACGAGATCCTAAATTTCTTGAAATTGTTATTCTGTCTGTTTTTGATACACAAACCGGTATTTTTAATGAAACATGGATTATATCTTTTTTCATTTCTGTTACTGCGCCCACTGTTGCGGCTGAATTAACATTTAACATTAAAATTTCTCCTTTTTTTATTGGTTCAACTACTAAATCATCTTTTGCTCCAACTACTCTTTCTAATAATTTTGGTTTTATGTTAAATTCGTAAAATACTTCTGGAACTTTGCCTTTTAATCCAACTACATTTCCTGTTAGATTATCTGATTTTACAATTGAAGGATCTAATGATGTTAATATTCCGGATGAACCTCCAGGAGATAATTCTTTAACTTCTATCTCTCCTGTTTTTAATCCATTAATTTTTGTTATTATTGGTTTCCATACTGCTTTTGTTTCATCTATTTTTAAGCCTGGTCTTATTTCTATTTCCTCGTTTACTTTTAACTTTCCTTGCTTTAATGAACCACCTAAAACTCCGCCTACTAAACTGTTTATATCTGCGCCTGGCCTGTTAATGTCGAAGCTTCTCGCTACAAAAAATAATGGAGATGCATCTGAATCTCTTTTTGGAGTTTTTATTGTATTTTGAATTTCTTCCAATAATATATCAATATTAATATCGTGCAAGGCTGATATTGGGATTATAGGTGCTTTTTCAGCTATTGTGCCTTTTGTGAACTTCTTTATTTGCTCATAATTTTTTAGTGCTTGTTCTTCTGTTGTTAAATCTATTTTACTTTGGATTACTATTATGTTTTTAATTCCTATGATATCTAGAGCCATTAAATGCTCTCTTGTTTGCGGCTGAGGGCATTCTTCATTTGATGCTATTAATAATAATGCGCCGTCCATTATTGCTGCTCCTGAAAGCATTGTTGCCATTAAAGTTTCGTGACCTGGAGCATCTATGAATGAAATTTTTCTTTCAAAAATTGCTTTTGATTTACAAACTTCACATGTTTTTTTTGTTGTGTAATGATTCTTAGAACATTTGTAAATTGATGTATCTGCATAACCCAATCTAATTGTTATTCCTCTTTTAACTTCTTCAGAATGGGTGTCTGTCCACTTACCCGACAATCTTTCAGTTAGGGTTGTTTTGCCATGCAGTCGGATTTAAGTTTTTTCTTAAAATCTATCGACGTGGCCAATTAACCCTATATTGACTTCTGGTTGTGATTCTTTTTCCATCAATAATAACCTGTTTTAGTGGATTTATAAAGCTAACTAGAAAGGAAGATCTTCTTCTAGACCCTCTAATGAGCATTCTCCTTGATTTGGAGGAATTTCTCCCATATAGACTTCATGAATCCATTCAATTTCACGCTCTGTAGCAATGCATTCTGGATCTAATGGAACTAGTTTATCTTTTGATTTTTCTTTGTTCATTTTAGTTATCCTATTTCCAATTATTTTATGCCCCAATAAATAAAATTCTGGAACATTTTGCTGGAAGAATACTTTATTTACTGCAATAGGAAACTCTCTTCGGACCATAGAAATTGCACCGCATATTTTTTCTGGATTGCGGTTAGTTTCTTTAGCACTGATTGTTATATCATCTACCCATCTTGTGTATCTCAGACCTTTTTTCAATGCACATATGTGGAGAACTTCATCTATAGGATAGAATAACCTATTGAATAAGCAGATACTTATGGGAGATCCTACAGGAAGCGCTGAAATTTGCGTATCGCTATAATATACTGTTGATATGGATGTAAGAAATCCGGCTATATCCCTCCTTATTTCTCGGTTTTCAATTTTATTTTCAAATAATGTGTAATAAAAATCAAAAACATACTGAATATGCGTATTTTTAAATGCATTAGCTAGATCGAAAGATAATACTGTACCTAGAGGTAAATGCCTACTTAAGCTTTTTTTTGGTGAAAAACCTTGTTCTCCCCCGTGGCATTGGGAATGACAAGGAGCTTCCATTATAATCGGCTTTACGTATTCTATTAAAAGATGCTCTAAGGAATCTTGAGGAATGGAAATATCTCTAACTTTTCCGTTTATTCTTTGTGACCACCTTTGGTACAAATGTTTTCTTTCTCCTTTCAATGCTAACAAATCGTCTAATAATACCTCTAACCTTTCCTGCTTGTTATCTAACATTGATAACTGATTGTCGAGTGGAAGAAGTTCTAATAATGTTTTTAGAATTATTTCTTTTTTACTCTCTAATACCTCTAAAGGGTTTCTTGTTTCTGAGAAGTACTTAACAAGTTCATCTGCATAAGACATGGGAAGCCAAGGTCCTGTAAAATATGCACCAGGTACCAATGGTACTGAACTTAGAAATATCGTTGGTGTGCCGTCTGTATCAATTTCTAAATCTGGATTTTCACTAGGAATAACATCTAACCTACTGCCCATACTCATACAGTCTACGAATATTCTAAATCTTCTTCCGCTAGGAGCATACATCCGGTCTTCCATGATGCTCAGTATTACTAAAATTTTATAAAGTGCATCCTTTCAACTAAATTTTATCCAAACCTTTTTAATCTTTTTTAATTACATAATATTCATGGGAAAGATATTAGCTAGATATGTTCATACGGAACCTATTCCTGGAAAATTATTTCTTTTTGATAGTGGGGTTGAAGCTTTTGGAGAGACTTTAGATTTACAAGTTCAAAACGCTGAGGAATATGCACGAGGTCAATTGAGTCATTTAGTTTATCCTCATGAATTTGTTCAATGGAAGGCTATTTTTACTTTGGGATTAATTTGGGGAGATTCTGCGAGCAAGGTAATTGATTTGTATGGATATAAAGGAATTGATCAAAGTTCTTCTGATTATTGGAAAAATGCTAATCCTGATGTTACTATGTGGGTAGCGAAAACATCCCCTGGTTTTAATGGGGCAGCATGGAAAAAAGAAGATATGGCTTCATGTGAAACTTCTTTAATAATCTTAGGAAGAGAAGCTGTTCATAGAAGAAAAACAAGTGGTCTTGAAGAGTATATGAGATCTCATGCTTATCTAATGGATATGGAGCCTTGCGAACAATATCGGGTTTTAAAGATATAGAAATATTATTTTCTTTTAAGAGATTTTTAACTATGTGCGGTATCTCTGTTCACACGACCTGACATTTTATAAAAGTTAGGTTTAAGGTCGTTTGCTGCTAATTGTGAAGCAACCAAGCCTAATTCTGATTCTTCTGGTTTTTTTAATCCTGTTGCAATTAAAAAGGGTTCTTCAAGATGTTCGATATTATGGTATTTGCAATATACTCTTACAATTTCTGGTGTAACCCTTATTTCTCTTGGTGTATGGCCGACTATCCTTGCACCAAACCTTCTTAATTCTGCCACAATTCTTGGGGCATTACCTGCAGAAGGATCAGTAACATTAACCATCTCTTCAATATTGCTCAATAAGTATTTAAGTATTCTGCGACTAATAACTCTCGAATTTGTGGGGTAACAATGTTGTGACCTCTCCACTGGTTAAAATTTAAGCGGTACGGACCTCCTCCATCAAATAATTCGGGAAATGTCAGCACTCTTCCCCTTTCCCCAACATACCATTTATCTCTGTCTAGATCCCCCGCTGCTATTTTGCCTCGGAGGTCATATATCAATCTTCTTTGTTTTAATGTTAGTTCTTGTCCTTCAATAATAAAGTCCAATGCACCGAATGTGTTTGATGTCAACTTTTCATTTCTCCTGACCCTATAGTGTTCCAATAGATATTTAAATATTGTTAAAGCGTATAGGGGAAGAAGAGTTGCAAATAACTTTAATTGAATATCTCTAGGGGTATAGAAATATTAATATAACCTAAATTATTACTTTTATTTATGAAGCACAATTTGAAAATTACTATTCTCTTATTTTTATTATTCCTTGTGGCTCATGTTTTAGGATTAGTGATATTAAATCAGTATAACTTTGTTAATGAATTAGGTAAAGATTTACCCTATGGATTACAACCCCCCGAGATGGAACAGAATACTAGCTTTATTCCTATTTTTGTTATAATCTTAGTTGGAACAGCTTTAATGCTTTTGTTATCAAGATTTAAAACAATGTTTCTTTGGAAATTTTGGTTTTTTATCAGCTTAATGATAACCTTAACTATTGCTTTTGGGGCTTTTGTTGCGCAAAACATTGCTTTAATTTTGGCTTTAATATTTTCTATTTTTAGAGTTTTCAAGTATAATGTTTATGTTCATAACTTTAGTGAAGTTTTTCTTTACGGAGGATTAGTTTCAATTTTTGTTCCTGTTTTTAATTTATGGAGCATTTCAATATTATTAATCTTAATTTCAATTTATGACTTTATTGCTGTCTTTAAGACAAAACATATGGTTAAATTAGCTAAATTTCAATCCAAAGGAAAAATCTTTAGCGGCTTATATGTTCCTTATGAGAAAAAGGCTGCTCTTTTGGGCGGGGGAGATATTGGATTTACTTTATTATTTTCAGGAGTTATTTTAAAAGAATTTGGCGCTTTACCTGCACTTATTGTAAGCTTTATTATAGGATTAAGTTTACTTGGGTTGTTATTTTATTCTAAGAAAGATAAATTTTATCCTGCTATGCCACCTTTAACTATTGGCTGTTTTATTGGGCTTCTAGTGGTGAAATTACTTTTCTAGAATCTAGAATTTTGAATTCTGTGTTTTTACAACTACACATCATTCCTTCTGGTAGGTTTCCTTCTCTTAATGTATAAATCATTCCGCATTTTTTACAGTTTATTTCCATTTTAATCACTATTAGATAGTATTAGAACTTGTATATAAATATTACTATTTTATGTTACTTTACAGTGGTTAAATAATGGAAAGATTTAAGAATAAGCTTTACTGGTGTAAACTTGAGCTAGAAGCTTACAAAGTTATCGAGAAAACATAAAATGTCAGAAACAAGATTAAGAATTAACTCAGAGGAAGAGTTGGCAGATAGATTCTTAGAGCTAAAATTAAGGCTAGGAACTACATTAGTTACAGAACTTGAAAAAAATAGGGATAAGTATATGGGAAGAGGCATTATGGCTGGAATCCCTATGGGTATAACTCTCGGATCACTTTCGGGGTATTTTTTTATGCATGGAGAAATGTTAAATGGTGATCCTATAACTGATTTTGGTAAACTATTTTTTGGAGGGTATCTTGGTCTTGTTGTTGGTGCTAATATCGGGCTTGCTTTAGGTATGCTATATGCTAATCATAGAACTAGAAATTTAAGAATAAGATATCCAGAACAATCTCAAACCATTGAAGATTATATGAAAGTAAGAAAGGCAATAACTGCTCTTAGTATTAGGTAGGTTTTATCATGGAAGTTCATGAATTTTGGTTAAAGAAACACAGTGAAGATTCTGGCTTTTCTCCAGAAGAAAATAGATGTGATACTTATAGAGTAGCCCTTGGAGAATTGATAGACTCAACACAAAGGAAAATACTTCCTCCGAAACGTAGCTATTCAGAGGCACCTAATCCCGATCGTTGGAATAAGAGCGGTTCTATAGGATTTATGGACTTAAGAGTCATACCTCAGACTATACCTAAAGAAAATGCAAACCCTTTATCTGGCTGTGATTTTAAAGAGAGAGATTACGAAGAAAAAAAAGTGATTATTGATTTGGTGGGAATTGAGCCTAGGCATAACAGTCTTGGTTATTTAAGATTTTTAAAAAATAGGGCAGAAGAAATTGCACTTGAATGGGGATTAGAAGCTGTTGTTTTCGTCATAACCGAGAATCTAAAATTGAGAGACTTAATGAGGAATCACGGTACAAGATTAGGTTACACATCATACGCTCATGGTTATAGAGCAGTTAAAAGATTAAAAGTCAATACCTAGAGATACTCTATTTTCTAATTCTGGAATTTTGTCTCCATCACTTATTAATGCGGAATCATATGCAATGTTTAAACCATGTACTTTTTTGCCTAACTTTACTTCCCCATACATCCAAGGAAATCCTTTTTTTGCAACATTCCATTGCCCAAAACCACTAAAATTAAGTCCGTGTGGGAGCTTTGCATTAAATCCATATTGTAGTTCTGCTAAACTTTCTATTCTTTCTCCATTGTTGTTAAACCATATAGGTAAAAGACTTAGTTCTATGGATGATCCTTCTGGGAGGCCTGGAATCTTTGTTGCAATTCCTGTTCCAAATCTTTTAGCAAGTTCATTTGAGTATAATAATTGTGTTTTTGATAATACTAAATTTTTTATTTCTCTTCTTAGTGTTGTTCTGCCAAAATATCCTTCGCCTTTATTTCTGTTGTGGTCGTATAAATCTATGAAAGAGAAACCCTTGAATCCAAGAGGCAATGAATATGCACCTTGAGCTTCTGCGTAAGATCCATATGAATTTCTTTCGTTTTCAGTTTTGATATATCTTACATTTCCTTTTAGGTCTGCTTGTGTTTCCTTAACTGGAAGTAATGTTGCTGCAGCTACACCTATGCCTAGAATGAGTTTACTTAATTTCATTTTGCGCCCCTCTTGAAATCGTAATTTAACATTAAACTCAAACCCGTTTTATCATCAAAATCTTTTTTTACGGCTTTTTGAAATTTGAAACTTGGGTTTATAGAAACTCCTCTGTATGACAAAGGCATACTTGCTTCTGCTTGAACTACACTCACTCCAGAACCTTCAATGAAATAGTGGTTGTTGTAATGAAAATGCGCATCAAGTGAAACTGGTATTCTTCCTACATTTCTGCTTTCGTTTAAACTAAGACTCACTTCTTGTCCTTTACTATTGTCAAATGTTCCTGCAGAAATATTTTGAACAAGTTTCAATCTTGGAGAAAAAGGGCTTTTTCTGCTTAGCACTAACCATGCTTCTTGAAGGTTGTCGTTTACTCTTTTATCCCCTAAATTTCTAAAATCAAACAAATTATAGGCTAGATCAGTATTTACTCCTTGAAAATTCCTGCTATATCCTAAACCTAAATCATATTCTGTCAATACTTTCCTATCTAAGTTTACATTGTTCCATGTATAAATATAAAAGTTATTTTTACTTGCAACCAAAGATGATTGAAGTGCTGGTTCTTTTTCTACTTCAAAACCTACTGGACTAAGATATTTGTCTCTTGCTGTGACACTTGCTATTAAACTTAATGGATCAGCTTTAATTTCTTTTATAGGCAATAAACTTGCGAATATCATTGCTGTACCGGTGATTATGTTCTTTGTTTTCATTTTTATCACTCCTTAGTAATTTATAATCTTAAGAGAACTAATTTCATACTTAAACTTTTTTATTATACTTTATATATTAGTATAAATATATATACTTTTTAGAAATATTTAAATATTAGGAGGTTTTTGTAATTTTATGAAAAGAAGAATAGTAAAACAAGGAACCGCAACTATGATGGTTAGTTTGCCTGCAAAATGGATTAGAAAATTTAATCTTAAGAAGGGCGATGAAGTTTACGTTGAGGAGTTTGATAAAGGATTGATAATCAAAACTGATTCTTCTTTAGTTAACTCAAATAAAGCAATTATAGATGTTACTGGTTTTAATCCTTTGGTTAATAGGATTCTAATTTCCTTTTATGTTCGAGGAATTGATGAGTTAGAAGTAAGATTTTCTAATACAAGTGAAGTTTCTGATTTTCAAAAAAGAGTTATAAACGAATTAATAGGATTTGAGATTATTAAACAAACTAACTCTAGTCTTATTATAAAAGATATTGCTACTGTAGACAACCAAAATATTGATGAGGTTGTTAACAGAATATTCTTAATTTTAGATTCTATGGCAGATGAGCTTGTTAATTCTATAAGCAAGAAACAAGATTTAAAACCTATTATTGACATGGATTCTAGCATAAACAAATTTGTGAACTTTTGCTTGAGAATACTGAACAAGAAAGGGTATATTAGATTTGATAGAACATTGCAAATGTATTCAATAGTCTCTTTACTAGAAGAAATCGGAGATTTATATAAAAAGATTTCTTTAGAATTAAAAAAGAATAAGAATTTAGCAAATAATGATGTTTCTACGATTAGAGAACTGAAAGAATTTTTACATTTATATCATAAATTATTATTTAATTTTAATAAGAAAGAGGCTGTTATTTTTGCTAATAAATATGAAGCTATAAATAAAAAATTAAAACAAAAAAATTTAGTTGATATTTACTTATTTCAAATTTTAGAAACTATAATCAGAATGAATAATCATCTTTTAGTTGTTTCTTTCTAGAGCCTTTCTGTATCCAACAAGTTTTTCTGAAAAGTCTGGTGTTGGTAATGCAAGTTCCCACCAAAACGTGTTTTCTACAATATGTTCTCTATGTATTGGTACTGCATAATACCCAATTACTCTTCCGCTTTTATTTTTTAAAGCAAACTGTAGTGTTTTTGTGGTTGTATCTTCCCCTATGGGTAAACCAAGATTGGAAAAAATTCCATTAACAAAATTACCTTGTCTTATCTCTGTTTTGAACCCATCTTCCGGTATTGATACATCACATGCTAGTTTTTCTTGTAGGGATTCATAATCTGGTGTTTCTATGCGTGGGAGTTCTGCATATCCTCCTAGTTCTAATGATCTTAGCCATACTTTGTCTTTTTGATTTCCAACAATTATTGGGACTCTTTTTCTTGCCAGGCATTTGCCGGGTTCTAAGTACTCTATTTCTTTTAATGCTGTTATAACGCCTTCTTTATCTGGCTTATCATGAGCGTATATCTCTGCTGCTAAGATATATATTCCATCTTCCTCTGGGGCTTTCATTTTTACATACGGATACCATCCATATCCTTCACTTCCTATATCATCGTATCTTTCTGCACTAACAGCAAACTCTATTGGTTGATATCCTTCGAAATATACTTTTCCTTCAAATGTGGGTATTGAACAATGACTTCTGTTAGGCCATGGCTTTTCTTTCACTTTTACATTTACTTCTATACTGTCTCCTTTGCCTAATGATAGAAACTTTTCTACATCTTTACACAGTTCATATGGATTTCTTTTATATACTTTAAGATTAATATCAACTAAGTTGTTATCAATACCTAATGTGGATCCGGAAAATTCAGCTTTCACTGGGTATTTTTGTTCTACTATTTTTTCAGTATTTGTTTGTAGATAACTAATCCCTGGAATAGCTAAACTTGCAGCGAATAAGCCTCCTACTAAAAATCTTTTAAGTCTTGATTTTGTTTTTGAATCTTTCTTTGTTGCTCTGTCAAAATCTTCAACTAATTCATCTATTGAATTGTATCTTTCTGCTTCATTTAATGTCAAACATTTTCTGATTAATTGGGAATACTTTCTTGCTTTTCTTGGAATTAATTTTAATCCTCCTTCTAAAGTTTTGCTATGTTTCCTTTTGTCTATTAATCCCCCACTTAGTATACTCTCTCCTGTTACTGTGCTTTTTCCTTCTCTTTCTAAAAAATCATAACTGAATGGAACTTTTCCTGTTAATGCATAGAACATATTCATACCTAGGGCATAAATTTCTGCTTGCTCTGTATATTTAGACTCTTGCCCTGTAAATGTGTCTCCTAATAATGGGTCACGAACGAATCTTGCTCCAGCTGTTGGCATAACACTTTCTCTTATCTCTGCTATACTTGAAGAATTTGCTAAATCTGTTATTCTTGTCTCAATACTTCCGTTTCTTCTCACTAAAATATTTGGAGGGGTCAGATCTCTGTGAAACAAACCTTTTTCTTTAATTAAATATCTTACTCCAGGTATTACTTGAGAAAAAACTGTTTCAAATTCTTTTGCCTCTAAAATACCATCTTCTTCTACTGTTCTTCTTAGAGATTTTGAACTAGTAAATTGTGGTTCTACTGACACATATGTTCCGTCTTGTTCATAAAAATCTGCTAATGGGCTTATACTATGTGCTAATGCTTCATCTATCCCCATTGATAATAAGGCTGAAATTTCATTTCTAGTATCACAACCTCTTTCTCTTAACAACGTTCCATTCTGGGTACTTGGGACTTTGTCTACTTTTATGAAGACAGGTCTTCCTTCTCCATCTTTGCCTTGTAAAGCTGTAAATGTTTGACGCATAGAACCATTTTCCCCTCTAAAAGGTTGAAGTTTTGTGTACTTATTTGAAGGTAAAATTTCTCTAACTATATCTATTAAATTCTCTTTTTCCATGGTGAAAATAGCAAAATTTACTTTATAAACGTTTCTGTTTTGTTATTATTTCTTAGTAGTTAATTATACAAAGGTTTATATACGGGTTTGACTACTTAATATTATGAAAAAAGTAGGAAAAGCTTATGGATTTTTTGGATGTAGTGCTTCAAGACAGGAGATTGAGGCAGAGTTATCTTTACCTGCAGTTCGTAGAAATGTTCCCAAAGAACTGGAGCTTTCTCTGATGGAAGATATGAATCATTTAATGGGGTTAAGTGGCGTAATAAATGTTGATGGCTTACTTCAATTTGCTAGAAGATTTGATGCACAGTATATGGTGGAAGCAACTTATCCTGATGCAACTAACGAGAAAACATCTGGAGAATTGCAAGCGCTCTTAATTAACTTATCTAATTCGCTTTTCTGTCACACACCGGAGCATATACAAGGAAAAGTTGTTTATGAAGTAGGTGGTCGGTATGTTATTAAAGAATAAATAGTAATCATCTAATTCTTATAACTTCTAAATTTTTAGGAGCAACGGTTTCAATTCTTTCTAACTTGTGGATTGTAGAAGCCAAGTCTAAACATTTTGAACTTTCTCCATGTACAAGAATTATTTTCTTAGGCTTAGGATCTAATCTATGAACAAAATTTAACAACTGCTTTCTGGAACTATGACCTGAGAATCCAGACAATGTATGAATTGACATGTTAACTGGAACTACGTTGTTTGTATCAAAAGTAATTTCTTTTTCTCCATTTTGGATTCTTCTTCCAATGCTACCTGGACCTTGATAAGAAACAAGAACTATGGAGTTTCTTTCATCAGAAGCCAATTCTTTAAAGTATTCAACTGAGGCTCCTGCATTCAACATTCCTGATGTTGCCAGGATAACACAAGGACCACCTTCTAAAACTTCTTTCATTTCTTTTTGACCTGCTATATGTTTGAAAACATCACTTAAAAATGGATTTTGATCTCTGTGGAAAATTAATTTCTTTACTATGTTATTAAAATAATCGGGATATGCTGTGTGAATTGCAGTTATATCCCAAACTAAACCTTGGACATAGATTGGAACTTTTTCCATTTGTCCTGAGCGTATTAATTTTTCAATAATGACCATAACTTCCTGAGCCCTTCCAACTCCTAGGACAGGAATTAAAACTTTTCCTTTTCTTTCTACTGTTTCTTTTACTATTTTTACGAGTTCTTCTTCAGATTCTTTTCTTGCTGGAGGATTGTCATCTTTGCCTCCGTAAGTTGCTTCTATCATTACTGTTTCTAATCTCGGGAATCTTGTATTTGCAGAAGACAATAAATTTGAAGTTTCATAATTTAAATCTCCACAATATAGTAGGTTATGCAAACCGTTACCAATATGCAAATGAACTAGTGAACTACCTAAAACGTGGCCGGCATTGTAAAATGTTAAACGAACATCTGGTGTAACATCTGTAACTTCTTCATAATTTAAAGTAATGGAATGTTTTACCATTTCTTTAATGTCAGTACTAGAATAAATTGATTTTTTATTTTCTTTATTTGCGATTCCTATGTAATCTAAACACAATAAAGCAGCTATGTCTCTTGTTGGTTCTGTGCAGTAAATCGGACCTTTATATCCCATCTTGTATAAATAGGGGATTAATGCTGCATGATCTGTATGCGGATGAGACAAGATAATTGCATCCAATTCTTCAATATCAAATTCTGGGGCGTCTAAATATGGAAATGGCTCTTTATCATTTGAAACATCAACTCCACAATCTAATAAAATTCTTGATTCTGGGGTTTGCAATAAGAAACATGATCTTCCCACTTGTCTTGCTGCGCCTAGGAAACTAAGTCTTACCCACTCATCTTTTTTCTCCCTTATCCAGCCATCATAAATTCTATGACCTACTTTGTCTAAGAATTTTTTCCTATAGTCATCATTTTCAAATAGAACCTTTCTTATTTTTTCTATTATTATTGATCTAATTGCTGGTTTTCTTTTTACAATTGGAACCCAGAATGTCTTTTCTTTTATTGACTTTAGTACTTCACCGCCCTTGCCAATTGCAATGCCTGGCTTTTCAGCTTCAATTACTACAATTGACCTTTGATGATCAAAATTTATTTCAATCTCTCCAGCTTCAGAAGGTATTTCTTTTCTAATAATTTCTTCTGCTTTTTCTTCATCTAAAATAATAGAAGGATCGGGTCTTAATTCTACTCTTTTTTTTATTTTGTCAACTATTTCTTTAAGAGTTCCATTGTTGTTTAAGAAAAATTCTTTATTCTTAGTATACAGAACAATGTTTGCTCCTTCAAATCCTGAATCAGAAATGTCTGCTGATTCCGGGACATCTTTTAGTACTTCTTTTAATATATTTACCATTTATCGAAAACTTGAAATTTTAAAGAAAATTATTCTAACGAAATTCTTGCTTCTTTCTCCATTAAGGGTTGAACTCCTGCTTCTGTTATGGTTACAATATCAATACCATCTCCTGAAGCCATATCTCTTTGCACTGCTGCATTAACCGCTTTCTTTGCTAGTTCTATACCTTCTTTCATTGACATATTTGGAGTATACAAAGCTTCTAGAACACCTATTGCAGTTATACTTCCAGAGCCTGATGAGGCATAGTCTGTATATTTTGTTATTGAACCATCAATTCCTAAGTCAAATAAATGAAATCCTTTTTGATCAACCCCGCCTAGTATGAACCCAACTATTCCTGGAACCATGCTTGGTCTTCTTATATTTGAGTATAATAAATTCCCCAGTAAGTTAGCTACTTCTGCTACATAAAGATTTTTTCCTCTTCTTAAGGAATCTAACCTAACTTGAGCTCTTATTATTCTTGTTAACAATTGAGCATCTGAAACTAATCCTGCATGGGTTATTGCAATATTATCACTAATTTTAGCTATTTTTCTTTGTCTTTTATTAACTATCATATACCCTGCACTTGTCCTTTTATCTGCAGCGAATACAATACCATCTTTACAGATAATTCCTAATGTTGTTGTTCCTGTTTTTACAACCTCTTTGTTTACTGAATCTGTTCTCATATTATTTTCCCTCTCTAAGTTGGAAGAATTAATCTTATTTTTTAGTTACTTCTTAGTTTTATTTAAAGCTTTTGGTTTCAAAATTTTGTTACGAAAGCCTTTTAAGAATTTTTACTCTTATAGTTTAAATGGGTGAATTTAGAAATTTAAGGTCTCTTGATGCACTGGGGATTATCCATTTAGGATATGATCCAGATAAAGTAGACTTTGTACCTGGAGAAACGCCTCACGAGTTTGTTCCAAGAAACATATTTAACAAACCCGGAGATTTTGCTTTAGTTCATAGTTATGGTTCTTGGGTTTACATAGAAGAACGAAATGAGAATGAGTTAATGAACTTGACTCAGTTAGTCTTACCTAATACTACGATTGTTAGATCTTATGAACAAACCGTTAATGTCTTTACTATTGAAACTTTAAATGATAGCGAGGGAAGACCAGGATATTCATTTAGATCTGGTAATATTGAAATGACTGGGCAAGATATTCCCGGAATAACAGGATATGCATTAAATGTGGGTAATAAAATAATCAAAGTATTGTTTAATGTGGATATATCTTCTCCTTTTAATGGGGTCCATCACACATTAATTGTTCCGATGCTACCTTTTAAGCAGAGAGATTTAAAATTTTGGCAAAAGCTTTCAGAGACGTATGGCCTTGAATTATCTGAAGGAACGAAAGGAAAAAATGGTATGGTTACTTATCATGCTTCTAGAGAAGGATTGTTAGAAATAGAACTCTCATCTATTCCTGTATATTCTGACCATCAGGGAGGATTAAATATATTTTTAAGACTTACAAGACCAGTTGATGGAAAAGTACTAATTGGATTAAACCCTCTATCCTCTTTTGGTTCAGTCCATCTTGAAGGGCAGCTTCCTAAAAAAGGTTTAATTGGATCAAATATCTCTATTGATGCACCTAGAAGGGAGAGTTTTATTATACCAAGAGTTCTTGAAAGGATTTTACATGAAGAAGAGCCAAACTCATGATGTTATTCATAAACCTCTGGGCAACTAAAACCATAATCTTATAAAGATTGTCTTTTGTTTTTTAAATGATGTATACTATAGTTTTAGATACAAATTTTTTGATTACAGCTCTAAAGTTTAAGATAGATGTATTTGGGGAAATTGAAAAAATATGCATTTTTGACTATAATATCTCTGTTTTAGATAAAACTCTAACTGAATTAAAGGGAAAACCTAATGAAAAGCTTGTAAAAGCGTTATTAAATAAAAAAAAGGTTAATATTATAAAAACAAATACAAAAGACTATGTTGATGATATCTTAGCAAAATTAGATAAAAGTTTTATAATAGCTACACAAGACATAGATTTAAAAAGGAGATTAGAAACTAAAAAACTGCCCATAATCTTTATAAGGCAGAAAAAATATTTGGAATTGAAAAATGTTTTATGAAGTAACTTTGAGAAGCCATATAAGAGTACCTCCGCACCTATTTGGGGATGATACTGGAGATTCTATATTGAAGAGATTAAGAGAACAATTTAATAATATGGTTTCTAAAGATTTTGGAATTGTTATTGCAATTTCTGATATTGTAAATGTTGGAGAAGGAGTTATAATCCCTGGAGATGGAGCAGCTTATTATGATACTACATTTAAAGTTTTAGCTTTTAAGCCTGAATTACAGGAAGTTGTTTTAGGTACAATTACTGATATTACTGATTTTGGCGCTTTTATTGATATTGGACCAGCAGATGGAATGATACATATTAGCCAGACAATGGATGATTTTGTTAATTTCAGCAAGACTAATGTTTTAACAGGAAAAGAATCTAAAAGAACTTTGAAAGTCAAGGATTCATGCAGAGCAAGAATAATTGCAATAAGCTATAAAAATGTTAATGAACCGAAAATTGGATTGACTATGAGGCAGCCAAGATTTGGTAAATTAGAAGATATTGAAAAAGAAGTTAAAGATGCTAAGGGAGAAGATAAGAAAAAATGACTGGGTGGACTACATATGGAAATGGAATTAGAACTAGGGCTGTAGATGAATTTATAGTATGGGCACAAACATTAAGAATGAGACAAGACACGGATAGTAATGTTATTTATTTTGATGAGACTCTTTCTTTAATAGAGAACTACACGAGATTTTTATGCAGGGATGAAGATATGAACCCTAAAGAGTTAACACTAGAACAAAGAGCCCAGTTAGAAAGATTAAGAACTGGGATGATTCATCTTTTGGGAGGGTAAAGAATAAATAAAAATGGCAAGAAAAGTATGCAAGAAGTGCAAAATTTTTGTTGAAAAGGATAAATGTCCTATTTGTGGAAGTAATCAGTTTAATGATACTTGGAAAGGAAGGATAACTATTTTAAAGCATGATAAATCTGAGGTTGCTAGTAAAATGGGTATTGCTGTTAATGGAGAATATGTTATAAAACTATGAAAATCGTTCAAAAAATAAATCATCCTTTATTGAAGAGAGAACAAATAACTTTTGAAATAGAACATGCAGGATCAAAAACACCTAAGAGTGATGAGATTTTACAAAAAATTGCTGAAGCTACTAAGGCTTCTAAAGAGCTCATCAAAATTAAGAATATTGTTCCTGGATATGGTGTTACAAAAGCTAAGGTTATAGCTAATATTTACAAAGATGAGAATGCTTTCAAACATATAGAAATAATCAAGAAGAAAGCTAAGAAGAAAGAAGATGGCAAAAAAGAAGCAAGTAAAGAATAAAAAACCAAGTACTAAGTGGACTAAATTTAAATTAATAGATGGAAAAATAACAAGAGCTAGAAATTGTCCTAAGTGTGGACCTGGAGTATTTTTTGCAGAACATAAAGATAGATTATATTGTGGGCATTGTCATTATCTAGAAATTAAATAAATTCTTTTTAAAAATGGCAGATTTAAGGGAAATTTTAATTAAGTTTATTAGGACTAATGGTTTAGAAGCTAGAGCTGATTTTCAAATGGGCAAAAAGCCAAGAAAAGTTTATTCTTGGTTTGATGGTTCTATTAAAACTGAAAAACAGGTTAAAGCAACACCCGAATTTGAGGGTTTTTTGGATGGATATCAAGGACGTCCTAATCTGTATGAGGGAAGTGGAGTACTTTCAGGAAGAAGAGCGTATTTTATTCAAGAACTAGTAAACTCTGCTGAGACGATGGTTGCAGCTATTGGTGGTGTACAAGATGCAGGACTAAGTGCTAAGATAAGAGAAGCAGCTGGAGAAGCGATGCAAGAAACTCCTTTAGAAAGATATAATGAACAGTATAAACTAGGATTATTTTCTTCTAGAAAATAATTTTAAAACCCACAAGGTCAGCCCGAGAGCCAACCCCATGGGAAAAAGAGGTGATATAATATAGGGATACCAACATATATATAAACTTTTCTATTGTTTTTATTTTAAAGTAGTTACACAATAGCCTTTTTAACTTCTTTGCTTTTATTAGCCTATGCCTACAAGTGAAAAGGAAATTGGAAGGATTATTCTTTTTAAGATTGCTACAGAATTGCTAGATTTTGACTTTATAGGAAAAGTTATGCATAGGTCTCTTGAATTTAAATATCCTGAATCTGCTTCTCTTTATGTTAGAAATGTAACTGAAGGTTATATGTATGGTTCTAATGGAAATAGTGCTAGAACTTTGAGCAAAACAAGAAGTTTGCATAGACTTTCGACATTAGTTTATGCTTTAGGGATTCCAGAACGAGAGGGATTTATTGGGTTTATTAGAAGTGTAGATGCAGATTTTATTTATCCTCCTAATACCAACATAGAGTTTGGTATACTTCCCTTAATGGGTAGAACCTTGCCAGACAAGATTAAATCACTTGAGGAAAATGTAAGTGAAAGAGTTTCTTTATGTTGTGATGAGATAAGGACACTTTTAGAAGAGGCAAAAAAACCAAACAAGACACCATGGATTTATCATTCTTCGCTACAAGCCTATGGCGAGTGTTTAGAAATTTTAGAGAGGCATTTTTCGGAAGCAAAAAAATAATTTTTTAAAAAGATTTAAAAAGACTTTACATTTCCAATACTTAAATGGCAGATGTAGATGTTGTAAAGAGAGTAAGAGAGTTAATGAATAATCCTGAGCAGATTAGGAATATATGTACGTGTGCCCATATCGATATAACTTAATAATTTACTACTTTTAAGTTACGACAGCATGGGAAGACGACATTTAGTGATAATTTGCTTTTAGGAGCAGGCATGATCTCTGAGGATTTAGCAGGTAAACAGTTGTCTTTAGATTTTCATGAAGATGAGAAAGAAAGAGGCATTACTATTGATGCTGCTAATGTTTCTATGATCCATAAGTTGGCAGATAAAGAATTTTTAATTAACTTGATTGATACTCCAGGACATGTTGATTTTGGAGGAGATGTTACAAGAGCAATGAGAGCTTGTGATGGAGCTATTGTTTTAGTTTGTGCTGTTGAAGGAATAATGCCTCAGACAGAGACTGTTTTAAAACAAGCATTAAGAGAAAGAGTTAAGCCAATTTTATTTATTAATAAAGTTGATAGGTTAATCAAAGAAGTTAAGTTGACCCCTGAAGCAATGCAGCAAAGATTCATTAAGATTATTACAGATGTTAATAGATTAATTAAAAGTATTGCACCTGATGAGTATAAAGAGAAATGGCAGGTTAATGTTCAAGATGGAAGTGTTGCATTTGGAAGCGCTTTCCATAAATGGGGATTAAGCGTTCCTTATATGCAGAAACATGGAATTTCTTTTAAGGATGTGATTGAGGCTTATGTTTCTGAAAAGCAATCAGAGTTGGCGAAGAAAGCTCCTATGCATCAAGTTGTTTTAGATATTGTTACAAGACATCATCCTAATCCAAGACAAGCTCAAGCTTATAGAATACCGAGAATATGGCAGGGAGATTTAGAGTCAAGTTTAGGAAAATCTTTATTAAGCTGCGATCCGAATGGAGAAGTTGCGTTTGTTGTTACTAAAATTGTTGTTGATAAACATGCAGGAGAGGTTGCTGCGGGAAGATTATTTTCTGGAACTGTAAAACAAGGGCAAGAGGTTTATATGATTGGAGCTAAGAGAAGATTAAGAGCGCAGCAAATTAATATTTATAAGGGAGCACAGAGATTTCAGGTAGAAAGTGCTGTTGCAGGAAATATTATTGGGATTATTGGACTAAAAGATGCTTTTGCAGGAGAAACTGTTTCAAGTATCGACATGGAACCTTTTGAAGCTATCAAGCATATTTTTGAGCCTGTTGTTACAAAATCTATTGAAGCAAAGAAAGCAAGTGACTTGCCCAAACTAGTTGAAGTTTTGAGACAAGTTAACAAAGAAGATCCAAGTATTTTTGTTTCTATTAATGAAGAAACGGGAGAAAATTTAATAGCGGGAATGGGAGAGCTGCATTTAGAAGTTGTTGAAAACAGGATAAGAAAAGAAAAAGGAGTTGATGTTAAAACTTCTAATCCTATTGTTGTTTATAGAGAATCAATACTGAAAAAATCTAGAGAAATAGAAGGTAAAAGTCCAAATAAACATAATAAATTTTACTTTATTGTTGAGCCAATACCAGATAATGTTTATGAAGCGATTAAAAGTGGAGAGATCCAAGATGGCAGGATAAAGAAAACCGACAGAGATCTTTGGGACAAATTTGTTAAATTAGGATATGAAATGAAGGAAGCTAGAAGTGTTAAGCAAATATTCAATGGAAATGTTTTGATTGATTCAAGTAAGGGTATTGTTCACATTGGTGAAGTTATTGAATTAATCATGGATGGGTTTGAGCAGGTTATGAGAGAAGGACCATTAGCAAGAGAACCTGGTATTAAGATGGTAGTAAGATTGAAAGATACTACACTACATGAAGATGCTATTCATAGGGGGCCATCACAAGTATTGCCTGCTGTTAGAGAATCAATAAGAGGAGCAATGGTTGATGCACAGGCAGTTTTGTTTGAGCCGTTACAAATTTTACAAGTAGATATTCCTGCAGAGTATTTAGGAGAAATTTCTAAATTAGCTGGAAATAAAAGAGGACAACTTTTAACTGTTGAACAAGAAGGCGAGCACATAACTTGTAAGATTAAATTACCTGTTGCTGAAATGTTTGGACTAAGCAATGATTTGAGAAGCGCTACTGAGGGCAGAGGAAGTTTCTTTGTTCTTGATCAGGCTTTTGAAAAGTTACCTAGTGAGTTACAAGATAAAGTGATTAAGAGCATAAGACAAAGAAAAGGTTTGAAGACTGAAACTGTTTCTGAATCTGAGGAGAAATGAGAAGAGGTTTAATCAGCTTATTAAGTGCATCTTTATTTTTTTATTCTAGCTCTTTTTCTCAAGATGAGATAAGAATAGGTCCTTATCAACAAGATATAAAAGTTAACTCTTTGGATGGAAGACATTTTTTATTTCATCATAGATATACTACAAAAAATTTGGAAAAATTAGCTCTTATTTCTGATAATGTTGATGTTTCTTCTGTGACAAGGTATTTATTGCCAAAATCAGGAATAGAACATTTGGGTCTAACGAGCTTGGTATTTAAAGATGAAAAGACTGTTGAAACAAGCGATAGTACATATACTCATTATTCATTGGAATTGAAGTTATTACCTACTTTAGACAAAGCCTTTCAAGATAGTGTTATTGTGCCGGTTTATGATTTTTACTCTATAACTGCTAGAAAAGAAATATTTGTTAATAGGCATAGAACATTTTTCTTGATTATATCTGATGGTGCTTTGGGGAGAAATAGCGTTGGGTCTGCGGGGTTTAGAAAACCTGTAGATGGTTTTGTTGATAGGGCGGGTTTGTTTAAAGATGGTAAATGGATATCTGTTGAGTTTGCAGGTGTTTCGAGAGATTCTGCTTTTGTTAAATCTCAAAGAGCTTATATTGAGGTAGTAAATGCTTTAATTGAACAAAAATAGTTACCTTCTATTAGTAGTAAAAATAGAAAGTTTTATAAACTCCTGTTAACAGTAATATTTATAAATTAAGTTTTTCGTGAACTTGTATATCAAAGGAGGATTATGATAAAATGGCTAAAGAAAAACCACATCTCAATTTAGTGTTTATTGGTCATGTAGACCACGGAAAGAGTACTACAGTAGGTAGACTATTATTTGATTCTGGAGCTATCACCGAACAGGCTTTAAGAAAATTAAGAGAAAAAGCAGAAGAATTAGGAAAGAAAGGATTCGAATTTGCTTTTGTTATGGACAATTTGAAAGAGGAAAGAGAAAGGGGGGTTACTATTGACCTTTCTCATAAAAAATTTGTTACTGACAAATATGAGTTTACTATAATTGATGCACCAGGACATAAAGATTTTATTAAAAACATGATTACAGGAGCTAGTCAAGCAGATGCTGCTGTTTTAGTTGTTGCTGCAACTGATGGTGTTATGGAACAAACTAAAGAGCATATATGGTTGAGTAGAACTTTAGGTGTTGGGCAAATGATTATTGCTGTCAATAAAATGGATGCAGTAAAGTATGAACAGGCTAGATTTAACAAAGTCAAGGAAGATGTTAGCAATGTTTTGAAGACTGCAGGATTTAAATTAGATACTGTTGCATTTGTTCCAATTGCTTCATTCCCTGGAGACAATGTTGTTAAGAAATCAAGCAACCTAGGATGGTATACAGGACCAACATTAAGAGAACAACTTGATTTACTAAAATTACCTGAGAAACCAACTAACTTACCTTTGAGATTACCGATTCAGGATGTATATAATATTACTGGTATTGGTGTTGTTCCTGTTGGAAGAGTTGAAACAGGAATAATGAAGATTGGAGACAAGGTTATTGTAACTCCAGGAAGAGAAGGTAAGGGTGTTCCTGGTGAAGTAAAGACTATTGAAATGCACCATGAGCAAGTTACCCAAGCAGAACCAGGAGACAATATTGGATTTAATGTAAGAGGCATTGGAAAGAAAGATATTGCCAGAGGAGATGTTTTAGGACATACCGATAACCCTCCAACTGTAGCTTCTGAATTTACAGCTCAGATTGTTATCTTGAACCATCCAACTGTTATAACTGCAGGATATACTCCGGTTTTCCATGTACACACTGCACAAGTAGCATGCCAATTTGTTGAGTTGGTAAAAACAATCAACCCAGCTACAGGTGAAACTTTAAAAGAAAAACCTGATATGTTGAAAAATGGTGATGCTGCGATTGTAAAGATAAGACCAACTAAGCCAATGGTTATTGAAAAACAAAAGGATATACCTCACATGGCAAGGTTTGCTATCAGAGATGCAGGAAGTACTGTTGCTGCAGGTATGTGCATTGACGTGACTAAAAAGGTTTAATCCTTTTTTTCTTTTTTATATAACTATTTAATGTGAGATGAATATGATGGTATACATTTATGATTTAAGACTTACAGTAAGAGAGTTAGGTCGTGAACCAAATATTTTAAGGCAATACTACATGGAAAATATATCTTTTCCTAATTCAATCCATGTAGGAGAAGATGTTCGACTCAATAATTCAAAAGAGCCGAATCTATCAATGAAAGTTTTGGGTGTTGAGCATTTACCCTTACTTTTAGGCAAATCAATGTTAACAGCAGAAACATCATTTGTTGCAGATGATCTACCCAATATAGAAAGTGTTTTATCTAGGTATAACCCAATAGAATTTTAGGCTCTATTTTTTATCTATAACCCTTTATCTGACTAGCTACTTTAAATACAAAGATTTATAGGTATTAATTTTATTTATTTAAAGTATGGGTGATTACTCAAAAGAAGACCTTATATTTTATAACCAATTATCAAAAAAATGGCACCAATTTATAATCTTCTTAAATGATTATTGGATTATATGTAATACCATTTCTAAGAAAAGATTGTATGATCGTGTGGATGATTATCGGCAATTATTAATGCATAGGATTTCACTTAGTGACCTAAATGAGTTTAAAGATTTTTTAAAAACCGGAATTTTTAATAGAAGAAAAAGAAGATTATTATCAATTATTTTAAACAGAAGAGAAATCACCCAAACCGTAATATATGCGCAAAGAAAGTTCAAAAGAAAAAACATACTATCTAATCCCGATTTAGAATTTGATTATTCACATGAAGCATATCAGATTAATAATTTAGCTTATAATCGTTTTATAACGAGTATAAAAAAGTATGAGCTGGATTTTGATAAGTGGAACCAAATCAAACAAGTTTGCGAAAAGAAAAAGATGAATATATTCCAACCAACCTTTACGCATGTGACCAAATTCAATTGGACAAAAAAACATTTGGCAGAGTTTCCAACTAAGGGGTTATGCCCGCCTAGGATAATTGATAGGGTAGGAAAGGGTGGTTTTTATGGCAACAACGTTCCGGACTATGTTTCTTTATTTTACAATGATGATGTTAAGCCTCGTATGTATTATGAATATGCTAATCGGGTCCAATTCATCATAGATAGAGACTATATTAAGAATGAAAAAAAACAATTTTGCTTTGGGTATGGTGATGGTGGTGGTGACGGACATTCAAGGAAGATGCAAGAGTATATAGAAGAAAAATGGTATAACCTTGGTATAACACATGGAAGGAATATAACCCTGTGGGATAATGAAATAGCAAGTCAAAAACCAATACCTTTTAAGGCAATACGGGCCATGATTGTACCAAGAGAAAAGCTTGGCATAATTAGGGACTACATACTCCCCATATGTATGAAAGATCCAGAATATGCTATTCCAATCTATGATTGTGATGGCAATCTGATGTGGCCATTAGATTAGCAGTTTGTTAACTTTTCAAGGAATTTTTAAGCAACTAGAGGGATACTTTTTATCGGCTTTGCGTGGATATTAGCTGACTTTTGTCAGCTTATTATAATACGCAAGTTTTCTTGCATTGTGTATTATAATCCTTGCTGTTATTTGGCTTAATC
>JACOZR010000012.1 GCA_016181245.1 Candidatus Woesearchaeota archaeon
TGTTGAGTTCGACAAAAGAAGCTAACTACTTCTTAAGAAAATCTCTTAACAATCAAAATCTTGCAGTAGCTTATTCCCAATAAAACTAAAAAGCCTAAGCCAGCAAAAAGAATATAGTTCATATCACTAATAATATATTTTAAAATTGCCATTAAAAACAAAGATAAAGAAATAATCCACAGAGTAGTATACCCAAAGAAAACAAGAAACATTAAATGAGATCTTTTCAGTAATCTTAAATAATTTTCTTCTTTAACGTCTAGATAAGACAAAAATGTTAAGTATGAAGTTAATAAAAATACTAAGATAAGAGGAATATTAAATCCCTTAGTCAATAAAATTATTAGTAACAAGTAAGAAAATAAACTAGTTACAAAAAAATAAATTAAATATTTTCTTTCTTTTTTAAAATAATAAAAGCTTAATCCTTGAAATATAAAATAAATTAAAAAAACAACAATAGGTATAACTATTAAAAATATAAACATGTTATTGGCAATGGAGTTTGCATCTTTAATCAGGAGTTCAGCTGCAGCGGGATCTATGTTGGGGTCAATAGAATTAATCTGAGGTAAATAAATGTTCATTTGAGATATATAGTTTCCTACTTTATTTCTGGCCAGTATCAAAAAAGTTCCTAAAAATAAAACAAATCCAAAGTCTAATAAAAAAGTTCTAAGAATGTTTTTTATTGTTTTTTTCATATTAATCTAAGCAAAAAATTGAGTTGCCCCTTGGACTATAGAAGTGGCAAGTCTTCTTTGAGTTTCTGCATCTACAAGCTTTGACCGGTCATCAGCATTGCACAAATACCCAGTTTCTATAAGCATTGCGGGTGCTTCAATCTTCACACCGAGACTATCCTGCAAAACACTAAAGTCTGCTGCGCCAACACCCCTATTTCTAGTCCCTATGTAGTTCACAATAAGGGGGTTGATTTCCTGCGCAGCCCTAAGACTACCATCATAATACTCATTCTTAATAGTACATTGACCTAAAGGAACAAAACTAGTAACGCCATCCTGTAAAGAATCCTCATTACTAGCACAAAAAATAAAAGTTTGAGTTCCATCAGAACAGCCTGTCTTCAAATCATTCACATGTATACTTATAAAAAGATCAGGATTATAGGAATTAGCAATTTTTTTCCTAGTAAAAAGCCCAAGAGAAATATCACTATCCCTCGTCATAAATACAGTTGCCCCATTTTTCTCAAATTCTTCCTTAAGTTTTTTAGATATTACGAGAACAACATCAGACTCCCTGATAATTTTACCATTTTCATTATAAGTAGTTCCACTATCATCTCCTCCATGTCCTGGATCAATAACTATTCTTTTGCCATTTAATCCAACAGAAAAAATAGATTGTGGATATCCAGATTGTTGCTCAGATTGTACAAAGCTCAGCGAATTAATAACATCAACTTGGTCCTGCATAAGTTTATTTTCATCTCCAGAAGAAACAAAAGTAGTCCTCCCCCAATTAGTTTTTTCAGTACTCCATTCCCAAGAACCGCTAATTTCCCTTAAATAAAGAGTAGGAGAAACACCAGCCACAAGATTATCAGAGGTTGAACTATAGGAATAAACTCCATTAGAATCCGGGTTGCCAAGTTTGTCAAGAGTAGCAACACGCACAGCATCCTTGACAGTATCAACGGTAGGCTCATCAGTTTTTAAGTAACCAATAAGATCTCTTTGATTTGAAGGTAATAATCTTTCTTCCTCTGTAGTTATAGTCTTAACAGGTTTCCAGTTAGATGTGTCAGAACCCAACAACCATCCATTCTCATATTTATAGTAAGGAAATTCTGTTGCCAGAACCCCAAAAGGCTTATAGGTAAATATTCCATTTTCATCTGGGACAAGCTTAGATAAAACATTCTTACCACTTTCTACCTTAGAATCTGTTGATAAAGCTGTCAAAGACTGTGAAGCTTCAACTGAAGAAGTAGTAGAATCTACAAAACTCAGAGTGTTAATAATATCAAGATGTGCCTGTGGAGGCTCTTTACCATCATCATCTCCCCCTATAACTGTAATCCAAGTTACAGGCATCCAGTTCTCTTTATCAGGACTCCATTGCCAACCGTTTAGATACTTGTAATAAAGAATATCTCTAAATGCAAAAATAGCAGGATCATACTTAAGAATTCCCTTCCCATCTGAAACAAGCTTAGATAACACCTTCTCTCCTTCCTGTTTTTCTGCACCTGTCAGAGATTTTAGTTTTTGTTCATTCAATAGAACCGTATCTCCTGTAAAAGGTTTGCCACTAGAAGCAAAAAATATGCCTCCTTTTTTGTTTTCAAATAAATTAGTTACAGTTAACAAATCAATATTTAAATTTTTAAGGGTATTAGAACTATCGCTTGTATCTGTAACAACCACCCCATTAAGTGAAATATAGCCTACCTCAGTATGAGTATCTCCTACTCTTTGATAAATAGGATAATCAGTAACTCTCTCTTCTTCATCTTTACCAGGTTTATCTTTAACATAATAATCTCTTTCCAAGCCTTTAAAGACTATATGTAATTCCCCATTTATGCCTTCGCCAGAATACTCCAAAGTGTAAGTAGGACCTTGTGAAACTTCTGTACCTGATTCACTTCCAGAAGATTTTTCTTTCTGCAATGTTTGCTGCTGGTTCTGCTCTGCAACATTTTCAATAATATTCTTATCATTAGCCAAAGCCAAATAAATTTCTCCTATTCTTAATTGAGCAATTGCACCATAATCAATAGATTGAGCAGCAATAAATCTCAAACTTGTTTTATCATCTTCAGTTCCAATTGTTGTAATAAAAGATTTCTTGACATTATCAAGAAGTTTATTTGGTTTATCAAGAATAGATGGGAATCCATAGTCTGCTACTAAAGCATCATTGTTAATCAAAAGTGTGCTAAATTCTTCCTTGCTCAATCCAAGGCTAACTTCACCGTCTTTAACATCATATTTATTAATAATATTTTGAACATTTTGTTCTTGTTTAGACAAATCATTAATCCTTATGGTATTAACATCTATCCAGCAGCTTCCTAATTCAATTTTTTCTTTATCTTTCCCACATTGACCAACAACTTGCCATCTTGCCTCATTCCCCCCTTCACCAGGATTCTGATGGCTGCAAACTCTTACAATGCCTCCAGTAACATCTCCTGTATTGATATTTTCAGGAGTAGCAATACCTCCAAGGGTAGGTCCTGCATTATTCTCAGGCACACATTGCTCTTTAGTATTAATTTCTTTTTGCAATTCATTTGCAAAATCAGTGCTTGACCTTCCAAATCCACAAGTTTCTCTTCCATTAATTTCAACACAAATTTCGGTAAATCCGCTCTTTCCAATAAAGTCTATATTCTTGCTTGCAAATTCTTCTCTTGGAATAAATCCTCTAGATCTCCCTCCAGCTCTTTCAGTAACATAAGCAACATTTCCTAATCTGTCTTTCAAATAAACACTATATTTTACATCAGTAGCTCTTCCTGCATAAATATGGTAGAACACACTATATCTCGATTGCTCTTGTACATTGCTAAATAATCCCGCGCCAACATTTAGTCTGGTATCTCCTGCATCACTGCTCCAAGGGTATTCATCAAAGAACGCAGTAAATTGAGGTGGACTTTCAGGTGTTGTAATTTGGTCAATTAACTTCCCTATTCCAGGAGCTTTGCCTGCATAAATATTCCTGCAGATTTGGCTTCCAACTTCACCTAAAGATCTTGCCTCGTAAGAGGCTAAACTTGATGTAGCATAATCATTGGCAAAGAACTTGGCAGAATCACTAGTCTGCTTTAATCTCTTGCCAAATTCATTTGGAGCGTATTCCCCTCCGCCATCAACATTTCCAAATAATTTTCCACTAAAAGCACTAAATCCTCCAACACTTCCAGTTATTGCTACAGTCTCCCTCCAAACATTTTCACAAATAAAGACGCTCTTAACTTTATCGCATATTCCAACAGTTGTTCCATCTACTTTAGAAGTTTGTAAGCATTGCTCATATCCTTGAAAAACACTTCTTATCCCTTCTAATCCAGATAGCACACCAGAATAACAAATCTTAGAAAGAGGATTATTATCCGTATTTTGACCTAAAACCACAGACCCAATTATTCCAGTTTCTGGAACACTATTTACATTCCATTTTCCACCTAAGTTGAATCTGGAAGTTGGGCACATTACAGGATCACAAACATTGAATAATACTTTACAATCGCTAATACTCATTGTATCAGTGCAGTGTAATTTAGTTACAGCTTGTGCAGCTTTAGCTCTGGCGTGGCTGCAAACAAAGCTACCAACCTTATATGTTCCAGGTGAACAAGTTCCGGCTCTTGCAGCAGCTCTCTTTAATTCTTGTTCCTTTTGAGGATTTAATTTAACCAAACTATCAGAATTAATAATGACATCATCCTCATCACACATAACACCATTAGTACCTACATTTCTTTCATCAACAGTTTTAGCAGTTCCATCTGCATAGTATTCTAAAACTCTGGCATAGTTGCCTTCTCCTGTTGGCACGCAAAATGGTCTTCCATTTTCATAATATTCCGCAATATTAGGCCTTGCATAAGTTCTTCTTATTCTTAATCCCAGATAATCTTCTCCTGCGACATAATAATAATTCCCAGAATTGTCTTTATATATTGTATAACCTCCTTCTGTAACAACTAGCTTATTTGGCTCCTTTTCAATTTTGCTTAGTAAAGCACTAAGTCTTTTTTTCTTATTTTCATCTGTTTCTTTCTTTGCAATCTCTTTCAAGGTTGTCGAATATTCACTTCCAAATACTTCCCTGGTTTCAACAACATTTCCATCATCATCTAATGCCATGCCATTGGCAAATACAACTTTCCTTATGCCAGGAATGTCTTCAACAGATACCGTAGTCTTTTCATTTAACGATAATTCATTTAACTTAACAGAAAATGCTTCTTTTCTAAGGCTAGAATCGCTTACTTTGCCTGCAAATGTCTTAGCATTAGTAATGTCTTTATTTAATTCACTTATAGTTTCTTGTTTAAGTTTATACCTTTCATCTAGTTTATTATAATTTTCCTGCTCCAAACCTCTCTCAATACTTCCAGCAGGCAATTTATCAAGATTTTCTTTTGATTTAGCTAATTGTAACCTTAGCAATTCAAACTCTTTAGCTTCACTCCTAGAAACTAAAGGATCACTGCTATCATCATATCTATAATCCCCATATTGAGATGGATAACCATTCTTCAAGTAATCATTGGCGCTTTCAACATTAGTTTTTTCTTCACTGATTCTCTTTTCAATATAGGCTTGATTCTTGAAAATACATTCATCATAATTAGAATAAGCTTTACCTAGACCGCTATTCTGGTTACAATAAGCACTAAATCCGCTTTTGCCATCAATACCCCTCATGACTAAATTCCTAGCTTCTCCTTCAATACTTGGTTTAAGCAAGTTCTTTGCACTAATAAAGGCAAATACAGTCAAACAAGTACCTTTCCAAACTTTAACAGTTGTGTCTAGTTTATCAATTATAGAATCTAATTTTTTTATAACATCTCTAGTTTTATTAATCTGCCAGTCGATTTGTTCAGTATTAAACTGAATTGCTCTTCTCTCAATTGGAATCTTGACATCAACAACACTCCTGCTAATTGCCTTTCCACTTCCCGGTAATATCGTGATATAGGCTTGTCTTTTTGTATCAATATCAAGAATCTGAATTGTCACAGATTTATCTTTTTCAGTTTGTAAAGAAACAACCTCATTAATCCTAACTGTTTCCCTTCTTCCAGAGATTTCAGATTGTTCAAAACTTTGTCTTAAAACAATTTTATCAGATGAAATAGATTCAATAATCCAATTAAAATTCTTGTTCTGCTCATCACTTCCTTTAGCAACAACTTCTCCGACATTATACACTTTCTGATTGTTATCGATACTCAAAGTAGCACTAGCCTTATCTTTTTCTTTTACAGATTTAATAGATCTAAATGTAATATCGATATTTTCATCTTCTAAGAAAACTGTTGCTCCTGCAGTATTAATCTTACCAGCAACTTCTGCTTCCAAATTAATTTTCTTTTCTTGGGCTGCATCATAAAGATTTCCAGATTTAATATTCTCAAATGCAAGAATGGCTTCTCTCTTATAGTATAAGTTATCTTTTCCAAGAACTCCATTAGCTTCTCCTAATCTATAATAAGCTTCATTTAGCGTTTCTCCAGTTAATCCTTTGTTTATAGCTTCTTCAATTTCCTGAATAGATTTGCAATACAACTGATTGCTTGTTTTGTCTAATGCTTCACTATCTTCAAAGTTAACATTAATACATATATCATCATCTTGTAAGGAGATTGATTGTTGAGACTCTACGGTATTTGTTTGAGAGGTGCCTGTGGAAGTGAGTGGATATTTTTCCGTAACTTTAACAACAGCTTCTCTTACACTAATCTCACCATCTTTATTAACATCTAATCCTTTGTTAGCATTATATTCATTAATTATTTTTCCATTTTTCTCATAGATTCTGTAGAGAATTTTAGTAGTGTCTGATTTGCCTATAGCTTCAGGGTATAAGACAGTCATGTAAACATCTTCTAGGTTATCTTTTCTAATTCTACTTTTGTATTGATTAAAATATTTTTCGACGAATTCAAGTTGGCTTGTTCTAGTCATAGCTTTTAAAGAAGAAATAGAAGTACCTAAACTATCAGCAATAGACGGTAGAAATTGAATTAAGCCTGTTGCTTCAGAATCCGGACTGGGGTTTTCAACACTAGGATCAAATTCACTTTCAAGTGCCATCACAGCCATCAAATGATCTGGATTAATATTTAGTCTGCTAGCTACTTTTTCAACTTCAATAATAAATTCTGGATCATTATCAAGTATATTCTTAAATTTATTATATCCAGCAGTAGTTCTATCAACTTTAGTAACATCTTTTTGAGGCACTACTTTTCCAGTTTTAACATCTAATTCACCAAATTTAACAATTTTCAAACTTTTTCTTTGCCCTTCTTTTCCAACCAAAGTAACTTCATCATACTGAGCAGTAACTTTGTTATCATCATTCTTAATTTCAATATCTTTCCTAATTTTTTCAACTTTCCAATTACTTCCAGGATATAATCTCTGACCTTCAATTAAGTTATAGATATCTCCATTAATAGAAAATTCAGCACTGTCTTTAGGAACAACAACATTATTCAACCTAATTCTAAACAAGCTATTTTCAATAGGGCCAAATTCTTTTAATCTTATAGGTGAACTTTCATCCCCATTTTTATTAAGAGTAGCACCGTGAATTCTCCTGTTTCTTCCATCATAAACACTTAAAGACACACCATCATCTCTAATTCTATATGCTCTAATATATCCATTTCTTCGCCAGAAAGAAGTTTTTTCAGCTCCATCAATCCATTCTTTTTCATTAATTTGCTCAGTTAATCTTAAATCTTGGGCGCCAAAAGCGCCAAAGCTATTTTCAGTATTAAACCTTATATCCATAGATATTTTGGCATCAATAGTTGGTCCGCCAGTTCTCAATAGTTCCAAATTATCATCTTTAATTCTGGCTAAAGCAGTATCATTAAACTGAGGCAATTCTTTTTCATCTTTAATTTTTCTCAATTCTAAAATCAAATAGCCCATATCAAAGAATCTCTCACCTTTTTCAACAACATATCTCCTATCTCTAGGTTTTACATGCACAACTCTGGAAACCAAATTATTGGTGCTTTCAACATTTGAAATGCTCACTCTTTCAATTTCAGGTATTCCATAAAAAGGAAAATTTTCAGGAGCATCTTCTCCGAAAGCCAAACTTCCCAAAGTAGCTCCTTTCAAATAAACATAAACAGGAACATTTTGCTCTTCTAAGATATTAGTTGGAACAATAGTTGGCTCTAATTTCCCAACATTAACAATTATAGATTCACCAGTCTCTTCAATGGTATTAGTAAAAACTGGAATGTCATTATTTCTAGTAGATTGGGCACTTGCATAACTAGTACTCAATATTAAAAGTATACAAAATATTGCAATTATCTTTTTCATATAAACTCCGGTAATTTAAACTTTGAATTTAGATGGTTGGTATCTAAAGTCTCATAAACCGAAATAATATTTTCTTGTGTAATCTCTTTATCTTCAACTAAAGCATAAACTATTATCTTATTCGATTGAATCAAGTCTTCCCGTGTAATGTCAAAGTTAAAAACATTTCCACCAATTAATTGTTGATCAAGTTTTGTAGGTTCAAGAGTTTCTTTAACACAATTTTCTTTGCTAAGGAAGTCTCCAAATAATCCAGATCCTGGTATTTTAGTGCATTTTTCTATTTCTTGCGCAGGGATATTAACTTCTCCTAATTTTGAAACAATAACATTAAAATTATAATTTCCTTTTATCAATTCAATATTTTTGCTGTCAGGAAAGCTAATAGAAGTACTATGCCCATTTTCTTCTGTAGCTTCAATAGATACAATCTCATTGAGCACATCTCTGATAATCCCTGTTTTCTTATCAATAAGTTTAATTTCTAAATTTTTAGCATAAATTGGTTCTAAGTTCAAAGCAACACTGCCTGCTTCATTGGTATCTAAAATCAATTCTGCTTTATCATATCCTTCTCTCTCTGCAATAATCTTACCATTCAAGCATTGAGGAAATTTTTCATTAAGATTTCCATTGATAGTTTTACCAATCGAGCAAACAGAATTGAAACATTGGAAACTTACATCTGCATTGTCTAATCCAACTCCATCTCCAAGAACACTAACATCTATAATATGGTTTTTAACATTGCAAACATCAAAAGTATCATCCTCAATTAAATCAAAATCAAAATTATTAGTTCTAGGTTGATTGTTATCCACTACAACCATAAAAGCATATTGGAAGGTATATCCATTTTCACTTAACGTGACCAAAACTGGATATTGGATGTCATAAACAAAATGGTAAGTATTCAAGCATAAGAATCTAGATAGATATTTCAAAGCGCCTTTTTTCCCAATAATTGAATCTCCTTTCATAACATCTCCTTCATCAGGTATAACATTCATTAAGAAAGGCCAATTGTTAGAATACCTAAAGTTAACTTGTGCATTTGTATTAACATCTAGATTATAGTATTTAGAATCTCCATTAATTCTAACATTACCTACATTTGTTTGAACAATATCCCTAAAGTTTCTTTCAACATCGCTTTTTTTCCAAGTTTTTTCACTACAATCAAATTCAGAATCACTTCCAGGAATTTCATCATACAATCCAATCATGTCAATTGTTCTTTCTTCAAAAAATAGTTCTTTATTTTCTTTTTCCAATATAACATT
>JACOZR010000013.1 GCA_016181245.1 Candidatus Woesearchaeota archaeon
ACAAGCAACCTGACAAAAACATATAATGACCTTAAAGGCATGTCTTATCAGAATGAGCCATTGACAAGAACAGAATCAGAGGCATTGGAGCAGGCAAGAGATGACTTGAGAAAATTTGAGGGAATGTCCATGAGCCCGGAAGCCAAGGAAATATTTTTAAAGGATAAAACACTATTGGAAAATGTCATAAAGTACAAGCCAAAAAAAGAGGAATATTAAATGAAATTCAACAATGATTATTTTAATGCATTGGACAAGGAAAATCCATATTCTGGGATAAGCGCAAGATATTTGGGAACAAGCACGCATCCTGCCAAAGACCAGCTGCAAGAATTAAAATCAAGAATATTTTGGGGAGCATCAACAATAGAAATCGGATTTGCCGGAAGAGGAAAAGAAGCTGGAAGAGCTGTTCCAGAGGTTTACGGAAAAGAAGAAAGAGAAGCAATAAAACAATTAGCAAAGATAAATGAGGTTACAACATCTGTGCATGCTCCTGTTAATGTAATTGGTTTTTCTGGTTTAGGAGAGGGTGGTTTTAGAGATGAGATTGCAGCAGATAATATGCAGGAGGTCAAAAGAACAATTGATTTTGCAGCTGATACAACCCAGGGAGGGCCTATTGTAATACACACAGGAGAATTTCCAAGAGAGATTTCCAAGTTTAAGGGTTTTGAATCATATAAAAAAAAAACAAAAAAAGCTCCGGTTTACTTGGTTGATGAAAGAACAGGTGTAATAAAAGGTTTTAGAAGAGATATAGAGGTAATGGTTCCAAAAGTTGACGAGAAAACAGGAGAATATATCCTAAAAAAGAATAAAGAAACAGGAGAACTTGTTGGGGGATATGAATATGAGCCAAGAAGATATGATTATTATGTCAAAGAAGCCAAGAAAAAATATGAAGAAACAGGAGAAAAAATTGATCCTGCTATGCTAATGTTCAAAGAGTCTGAGCAGAGAGAACTGCAGAATTATGAGTTTGAAGAAAAGAGATATTTTGATAATGTACGAGAATTAGAAGAAAAGTATAAAGGGCTTAAAAAAATAGAAAATTCTATTGAAGAACAGGCAAAAACAAATCTTGAAGATGCAAAGAGTTCTGCAATGCTGCGTTTAAGGGATATGGGAATAAGAGAACCTGATCCTTTTGTTGAAATAGAGGAGTATAAAAATTATAAAGAAGATCCTATTAAATTTTTAAAAGAAATAATTGGCAAGTCAAAAAACCAGATTGATTTTTACAAAGAGGGCGCATTATCATATGGAAGGGCGCATGCTACTAAAGAAGAAGAGATGAAAAATATAAAACCCTTAGAGGGTTATGCAATACAGAAATCAGCTGATAATATTGCAAAAGCTGCTATCTACGCTTATGACAAAGAGAAAGCTCAAAATTTAGAGAAACCATTGTTTATTGCTCCTGAAAATGTTTTTCCAGAACAATATGGGGGGCATCCTGAGGAATTGAAAAACATAATTCTAGAATCAAGAGAGTCCATGGCAAGAAGATTAATGGATGAAAGAAACATGGATGAAGATGAAGCGAAAAATATTGCAAAAGAGCATATCAAGGCAACATTTGACATTGCGCATGCAAACACATGGAAAAAGTTTTTTTCTGGAAAAGAAGATGAGTTTCAAGACTGGATGATTGTTCAAGTTAAAAATCTGCAGGAAGATGGAATTATCGGGCATGTGCATTTAAGCGATAATTTTGGATATCATGATACTCATTTAGCTCCTGGACAAGGAAATGTTCCTATAAAAGAATTTGTTGATGAATTGCAAAAAGAAGGAAAAATACCATCTATGATTATTGAAGCTGGAGGACAAGCAGAAGGGCAAGAATATAGGACATTAACATCTGCCTGGAAAGTATTAGGTAGCCCTATTTACAGAACTTCATGGAGTGAAGTAGAAGGAAGCTATTTTGGAAGAACAAGCCCAACAAGATATGTTATAGGGGGGTATGCGCCTAGTGCTGAATATAAAGGAGGGCCATTCTGGTCTGGTTTGGGATTGCAGGAAGAGTTTGGAGCGTAACCTTTAAATAAGTAAAAATTTTAGTTTTTACAAGAAAAGAGGTGAATAAATGGAGTTTAAGATACAAAAAAGAGTTGCAAAAAATATTTCTTTAGCAAAAGAGGATATTGAGACTGCAAGAAAATTTGCTACAGCAATGTACAAGGAATTAGGTAATTTTATACAAGCTTTGGTTGTTTTTGGCTCTGCTGTAAAAGAAAAAAAAGCAGATGATATAGATATATTAGTTGTATTGGATGATATTCATGTTGTATTTTCACAGGAATTAGTTGAAACTTACAGGATTGTGACAGAAAAGATTACAGCTGATGTAGAGCCTAAAAGACTGCATATACAATCAATGAAACTATCAAGTTTTTGGGAATATATAAGAAATGGAGATCCAGTTGCAATCAATATTTTAAGAGGGGGATTGGCATTAATTGATAATGGTTTTTTTGATCCATTACAGACCTTATTAGAGCAGGGAAGGATAAGACCTAGTGATGAGTCTGTATGGACATATTTTACAATGGCTCCAGCATCATTAGTAAGAAGCAAAGAGCATTTATTGATTGCTGCAGTTGATTTATATTGGTCAGCTATTGATTCAGCTCATGCAGCTTTAATGAAGCTAGGAGAAATTCCTCCATCACCAGAGCATGTTGCTGATTTATTAGAGAGCAAATTAGTTGGCGGGAAGCATATTAATTCAAAATATGCAAGCACAATGAGACTGCTTTATGGCTTGTTCAAGAAGATTACACACAGAGAAATTAGAGAGATTTCTGGAAAAGACTATGATAATTACAGAAAACTGACAGAAGAATTTGTAAATGAAATGAAAAAATATATAGAAAAAAAATAAAAAAATTTATTTTAAAGCTTCTTCCAATGCTCTTAATCCATTAGTTGTATTCTCTTGAATATTGCTTAACTTTCCTGTAGGTTTAATGCCTTCTGCTCCTACAAAGTAAGCTATCTCCTGCTTAAGTCTGTTGTATAGATTAAATAGAGCTTCGTGCTTTTTTGCCGGGTCTTTTTCTTTGTCTGCTGTGTCATATATCTCTTTGTAAGTTTCTATTCTTAATTTATCAAAGCAGTTTATGTTGTCTACATTTTTGATGTCTTTTCCAGCATCTAGATACCATTTGTTGAAATCTTCTATTTTGTAAGCCATTTTTTTATCCTCCTATCTTTTTTAATAAATTTGATTGATCTTCTTTTAAATGAATATTTCTATCTAATGTTTCCATTTGTGATTGGGTTTCTATCCTTGTTGATATAACCACTTCTGCTTCTTTTACTTGAGCAGTTAAATTATGCAAGAATTCATCATTTTTATCTTTTTTTCCTAGATTATTTTTATAGATTTTTGTGATCTTGTTATCTTTATCATAGACGATTACACTGTCGATTATCTCCTGATCATAATTATATCTAAAATTCACTCCTAGATCATCACATCTTAATTTTGTTCCATCTTGAGCAATTATTGTATAAGTGTGTCCAATGAGACCATTATTAGCAAAACTGTATTTTGCTCTTTTGTATTCTCCTTGCATATAAGGATGATTTGACTGATTAATTGAACATGATCTTATTAAAAAAGGTAAAGCTATTGCTACAATCCCACCGGCAATTATTCTTGGAACTGTTCCTAAAATCTTATCTATTGTTTTCATTTATGTTTCTCCATAAATCTTAATGAAAATGATGGCAGAACTAGTATTTAAATCTTTCGGTATGTTATTACTAATTAGTAGGAGTATACATTTATATAGGAGTATTATACTTATCAGAATTATGGAAACAATTACTATACCCAAGGAAGAATATCAAAAACTCAAGAAATTACAGGAAGTAGATATTGATTTACTCCATGATATAGCAAGCGGCATCAAGGATATCTTAACAGGAAATATCAAGGAGATTTAATATCATTCAGCTTCTTTTCTAACATATCCTTATATACATCTAAATTTGCTTTTATTAAATCTATGACTTGCTGCTGGACTTTTTTGTCAGTAATCGTAACAAGAAAAACAACTTTATGAGAGTCATATACAAGTATCAATAAAATATTCTACCATCTTATATTTTAAACCCTTTTCTAGCAACACCAAGAAGAAGTTTTTTCTCTGTTTTAGCAACTATTTTTCTTATTTTTTTAACAGAGTCTATATTTGCGCTTATGCTTTCAATTCCAGCTTTAACCAAGAATTCTGCCATTTCTTCATTGCTTGCTGCCTGTCCGCAAATGCTTGTTTCAACATCATATTTTTTGCATACATCAATAACATGCTTTATCTGACGCAAAACAGCTGGATGCATTTCATTATACAAGCTTTGAACTTTTGAATTATTTCTATCAATAGCCAATGTAAACTGGGTTAAGTCATTTGTTCCAAAGCTGATAAAATCAATGCCTTCTTCGCATAATTCTTTTATTATCTGGACAGCTGCTGGACATTCTATCATAACACCAAAATCAATGTTTTCCTGGGGTTCCAAGCCAACTTCTCTTAAGATATCTTTGGCTTTTCTAATTTCATCTACAGAAATAACCATGGGCAACATAACACCAATATTATTATAACCTTCATCATGAATTTGCTTTATTGCTTCAAATTCTGCTTTTAATAATTCAGGCTGGTCCACACTTCTTCTAATGCCATGCCAACCAAGCATTGGATTGCTTTCATTAATATTATCAGAGCCTTCTAAGTTATTATACTCATCTGTTCTAATATCAGATGTTCTTACCCAAATAGGCTTGTTTTTAAATGACTTGGCAATTTCTAAAATTCCATCTTTTAATAATTTAGTATATTCACTTAATCTATTTTGCAGGTAATAATTAGGATGTTTTCCTTTTTCAGCTATCATAAATTCAACTCTAATCAAGCCAATACCATCTGCATTTGTCAATGATGCTCTTTCTGCGCTTGCAGGCATATCGCAGTTTACCTTTACCTGCGTTATTGTGCTGTTGTCTTCTGAAACTGTTTCTGTTTCTATTGGTTTTTCTTTTTCTTCAAAAAGAATTGCTCCTGCATAAACTTTTCCCTCGCTGCCATTTACTGTTACTATTTGATCCTCTTTAAGTTTTTTAGTTGCATCTATTGTTCCGACTATACATGGGATTCCTAGTTCACGAGAAACAATACTTGCATGGGAAGTAATTCCACCTGAATCGGTTATTATTGCTGATGCTTTCTGCATTGCTGGAACAAAATCAGGATTTGTCATGTATGTAACTAAAATATCACCTTTGCTTATCTTGTATAATTCAGATGAATCTTTTAATATCTTTACAGGTCCAGTTGCAATTCCAGAGCTTGCTGCCAAGCCTTTTAATAATAATTCTTTTTCTATCTTTCCTATTTCTTCTTCTTTTTTTATTGCTGTTACAGGTCTTGTCTGAACAATGAATATTTTCTTGTTTTCAACTGCAAATTCAATATCTTGAGGAAATTTATAATGCTTTTCTATCTTAATACCATATTCTGCAAGTTTTTTTATTTCATTATCTGATAAGACCTGCTTGTTTTCCAGGTTAGAAGGAAGTTTTTTCTTTATTGTTTTTCCTGTCAATGGATCTCTTATTATATAAGAGCCCTGAACTTTCATTTGTTTTTCCTTTATTTCCATGGATTTTCTATCAACCAAGTAAAAATCGGGGTTTATCATACCAGAAACAATTGCTTCGCCTAAGCCAAAAGCAGATTCAATTACTATTTCATCCTTGTTGTTTGTAGAAGGATTTAGAGTAAACATTACTCCTGATGCGTCTGAATCAATTTGTTTTTGAACTATAACTGCGATAAGAACTTTTTCATGTGGAAAATTGTTTTTAATTCTGTAGAATATTGCACGAGCGTTGAAAAGACTAGCCCAGCATCCCTGAACTGCTTTTATTAATTCATCCTGGCCTTTTGTGTTAAGATATGTTGATTGCTGGCCCGCAAAAGAAGCATTTGGAAGATCTTCAGCTGT
>JACOZR010000023.1 GCA_016181245.1 Candidatus Woesearchaeota archaeon
TTTGATAAAAGGTCTCTTTCTGTTATTATACCGATTGGTTTGTTTAAACTTACCATAACAATTGAACCTATCTTCCTGGAATACATCATTCTTGCAATGTTCATGATGGTTTCATTTTCTGAAGAAGTTTGAACATTTTTAGTCATGACATCTGCGACTATATCCATAGCTTTAGAAAAAGTTTCGATTCTTTAAATATGTATCGCTATCTGTATTTCCAGACTAATGTTGCTCCTTTAAATGGATTAAGAGATCTTTCACAACCTCTTACATATATTCCTCTCCATTGTGGTCTACGAATTATCTCAGTAGATTTACTTTTAATATACTGGGCTAATCCTGGATCTTCTTTTTGAAGCAGTACAGCCTCTTCGTCCAGAAAAGATTCCCATTGGTTGTGATACATTTTTCCCTTTTTTCCATCGAAAAATAAAATACCCCAGTGATCCATTAATTCGCCGTATTTTTCACATAAATATTCAAAAAGTGTTTTTCCTAAATAAGTTTCATAATGAGGGTGCAGCATTTCATGAATGATTGTTAAATCTATTTCTTCTTGAGAACTGTTTCTATTTATTGTCATTAATATTCCTGTTGGAAATTCCATTATATATCCGAAAGAGCTTGGATGGTCTATGATATACTGAATTGTAAGCTCATTGTCTTTTAACATATAATCTATAGAATTCCTGTTAAGCCTTGAAAAGTTAGACCTAAAAAATTCTTTTTCTTGTTTAGAAAATTCTTCTCTTTCCATTTAATAAGATATTACCTGAATTATATAAATGTAATGCAAAAAAACTGAGAACTGGGATTTTAATAATCCTTAATTGAATCAATCGCGTTTAAGATTCTCGGAGACGGGACACATTGCCCACTCTCAACTTGCTGCATGTAACTAGCTGAAATTCCGACTGTTGCAGCTAGCTGTTCAAAGGTAAGCTCTTCCTGAAAAGCGGCTTTGCACATTTACTATATTAGAAATTCTTTAATGCACTGTTCGAGAGATTCGGCTTCCCATGCCCCCTTTATAATGTGCTTATTTGCTTTTTTTGGCTTAAATGACCAACCAGAAAGACTGACTATTGGAATAGTAGGATTAATTTCTTTAGAAATATCAATAACCTCTTCTCCGCTGATACCTTGTAAATTAATGTCAATAATTCCAACTTTATATTTTAAGCCGTTTCTAATTGAACCACTAGCAGAGAGTCCATCACTAAAGGCAACAACATAATAACCTAGGTCTTCAAAGTATCCCTTTAATATATTACTTTGCTCATCATCCACAATTAAAATCGGACCTTTTATCATTCAATATCATCCCATCTATTTCTGTAGGTTCTGTCTACAATAGCACTTACTGCTTGTTTAATAGTACGAATATCCTCTTTAAGTAGAACCGTTGCTCCAGTTCTTTCTACAACATCATAATCGTGTTGTGAAAGCATTGCAGTAATAAAATAAAAATTTTTTACATCGATTACACGTTTTTCTTTGAGATAATTGTATATCCTTTCTGGCAAATCCAAAAGGATTAGCTCTGTTTTTGAAAGATTCTTGATCCTATCTTCATTTAACCCCCCAATAGGCTTCATATCTATGAAGTAACCTATTGCTTCTTCTCCTCTTTGTTGCAAATGCTCTATCGCATTATCAGGAAGTTCAAACCCTAAAGGATTAAGACGACCTATAAAAAGAGGATTATATATTCCTACTAAGTCGCAAAGGCTTTGCAGATAGTCCTTGTCGTCATCAACAATGATTATGTCATTATTCATAGTACAATCGTTGCCTCTGTAAAGAATGGTCTAGACCTCATTATTTTATGCGCACGCTTATCATTCCCAATAATGTAAATAACTGAGGTTAAACTCTCATCTTCATATAACAAAACATATTCTTCACCTCTGCCAAATATCAAAACTGGATCTTCAAGAGCTAAATCCAGATTTCTGAGTATTTTTTTAAAGTCTGGATTTCCAAGTTTTGATTCAATTTTTTCTATATTCTCTTTATTTTGAGGGCTTACATAATAAACATGATAACTAGTAGAAAAACATCTAGAATAAAAAGTTCTAAAGACCTCTAAAAGCTGTTCTTCAATTTGTTCCTGTCTTGATCGTACGTATTCCATCGTTATCACTGTTTAATAATCTCGAGCAGGTTCTTAAATTTTTGTTGTTGTCATTAATAACAACAATAGTAAGGTTTAAAAATCAAGAAAAATTATTAGGTTAATGGAAAAAATATTGCAAAATTTAGGATTGGGTCAATCAGAATCAAAAGTCTATTTATCTTTATTGGAACTTGGACCATCCTTGGCGGGGGTAATTACAAAGAAAGCTATGATTAATAGAACTAACTGTTATGATGCCTTGCGAAGGTTAATTGAAAAGGGACTAGTTTCATACATAATCCAGTCCAATAGGAAATACTTCAGAGTTGAGCCTCCTGAGAGATTGTTAAATATCGTTAAGGAAGAAAAAGCTTGTATTGAGAAAAAAGAAAAAGAAATAAGAGAGATAATTCCTAGTCTAATTAAGAAAATAAGAAGTCCTGTTGAAAGCCCTGCAGCATATGTTTACGCAGGAAAGAAAGGTGTAAAATCTATATTTGAAGATATCCTGATTCATAATGAATACCTTGTGTTTGGTTCTTCTGGGAAGTTTAAAGATACATTAGGTATATATTTTAAACAATTCCAGAAAAAGATAAAAATAAACAAAGTAAGGTGTAGACTAATTGCTTCTGAAACAATAAAAAATACTGATATTGTAGAACATGCTGAAACAAGATATTTGCCCAAAGAATACATGACTTTAATTTCTACTATCATCTACGGAGAGAAAGTCGCCATTATTTCATGGGGGGATATGTCTGTTGGCTTCTTATTGGAAGATAAACAAATAGTTGACTCCTATAAAAAATATTTTGAATTTGTGTGGAAGATGGCTAAAAAATAAAATGGACTTTAATGAAATTGTTAAGATAAAGTTTGGGAGTGAGGAGATTTGAACTCCTGACACCACGGTATCTAAATATGACTCTTCAGCCGTGTCTGAGATAAGGCAAAATATTAACCTTAGGCTCTCCCAGGCTTCGCCAGACTTAAACTATCGCTTAAATCTTTGAGCTACACTCCCTTATTTAAAAAGACACTAAGACACTCTTATAAAGATTTCTAAAGTAAATAATTATTTAAAGAATACAAGATTAGAAAATTTATGCCCTATTCCATTGCACATGTTTACATTAGTAAAAAAGTATGCAACAAGAAGCAGTTTATTTTAGGAAGCATATTGCCTGATGTTACCTTATTGATTACTAGAGATAGAAAGCATATACTCATGAAAAATCTTGTGAAAAAACTTGAGAAAGACGGAAAAGTGAAGTATTTAGCAGCGGGAATTAAATCACATATATTTGTTGATGAGTATATGCATAAAAATTATGTTATAAAAAAAGCGAAAATTATTTCTAATAAGTTTAATGTTCCTATTGACATGGGGCATGCTGCAGTTGAAACTTGTATGGATAAAATGCTTTTAAAGAGATATCCTTCATTGGCTAAATCTCTTATTGAATCTATCAAATCCATGGAAAAAGAAGATATAGTTTATTATCTTGAGAAGGTTTTGAAACATGATAAATTAAAAAGAGCTGTAAAAGATTCTTATAGAATAGGAATATTAAAAAAGCCATATTCTACGAGAAGCATAATTTTTAAGTTAATAACTTTAATAAAATACAGATCGCTAAAATCTTCTAACATAAAAATAAGAAAAATTTATGCTGTTATGAAAGAAGCAAATGAGCTTATTAAAAATGATTATAACAAATACCTAAATAATTCTGTTAAGATTGTAAGAGAGAAAGTCATTAAAAATCTTTAAATAGTTTGTTTACAGGGAAAAATTATGAAAGAAAACTATAATCCGAATGAAGCAGAGCCAAGACTCCAAAAATTCTGGGAAACAAATAAAATTTATCAATTTGATATTAAAAGCAAAAAACCAATTTTTTCTATTGACACGCCCCCGCCTACAGTTTCAGGTAAAATGCACATGGGACATGCTTTCTCCTATTCACAAATGGATTTTATTGCCAGATACAAAAGAATGAAAGGTTACAATTTGTTTTACCCTTTTGGGACTGATGATAATGGGTTGCCTACTGAAAGACTAATTGAAAGAGAGAAAGGTGTTAAAGCTGTGGATATGGAGAGAAAAGCTTTTGTAAAATTGTGCTTGGACTCGTTAGAAAAAGAGTTTAGACCTAGATATATTCAAGATTGGAAAAAAATTGGAATGAGTTGTGATTTTTCTCTGTTTTACACTACAATAAATGAACATTCTCAGAAAATTTCTCAAAAATCTTTTTTAGATTTGTATAGACAAAAAAGGGCTTATAGGAAAGAAGGACCTACAATTTGGTGTACTGAATGCAGAACTGCAATTGCCCAGGTAGAAATGCAAGATGAAGAAAAGATGACTGATCTTGTTTATATAGAAGTCAAAACAGAAGATGGAACACCTTTAGTTTTTGCAACAACAAGACCTGAATTATATCCTTCTTGTGTTGGGATGTCTGTTAATCCAGAGGATGCAAGATATAAGAATATCGTTGGTAAGAAGGTGGTGATGCCAATAACTGGTTCTAAAATCATTGTAACTGCTGATAAAATTGTAGATCCTAATTTTGCAACAGGAGTTGTTTATTTTTGCAGTAGTGGAGATGCACAGTTCCTAGAATGGGAAAAGAATCATCCTGTTAAGAATAAGATTTATATTTTAAATAAAGATGGCACCATGAATCAAGATGCCGGGAAATATAAGGGACTTAATATTCTAGAAACTAGGAAGAAAATTGTTGAGGACTTACAGGCAATAGGTGCAGTTAAGAAAATAGAACCTCTGAAACATGTGGTTAATGTTCACGAAAGATGTGGAACTGATGTTGAGTACAGGGTTTCTAAACAATGGTTTATCAAATATTTAGATCTTAAGGAAAAATTTTTGAAAGATGGGGGTAAACTTAATTGGCATCCTGAATACATGAAAGTAAGGTATGATAACTGGGTTAAGGGGTTGCAATGGGACTGGTGTATTTCGAGGCAAAGGTATTTTGGCGTTCCATTTCCTGTTTGGTATTGTAAAAAATGCTCTGAAACCATATTAGCTGACGAAAAGGATTTACCTGCAGATCCATTGTATAAGAGACCTAACGTAGCTAAATGCCCTAAATGCTCTTGCAAAGAGTTTATACCTGAAAAAGATGTTTTGGATACCTGGGCAACTTCTTCTTTAACTCCGCGGATCGCTATTGAACTTATAAAGAATGAGAGTTTAAAGAAAAAACTTTTTCCTATGTCTCTGAGAGCGCAGGCTCAAGATATAATCACTTTTTGGTTAGTTAATACACTAGTAAAGAGTCAGTTACACTTTAAAAAAAATCCTTGGAAAGATGTGATGATTAGTGGTTGGGGCTTAGATCCCAAGGGTAAAAAAATGTCTAAGTCTAAGGGCAATATTATTGAACCACAGGATATGATGAAAAAGTATTCTTCAGACTGTTTAAGGTTTTGGGCTTCTGGATCTAAACTTGGAGATAATCTTGCATTTCAGGAAAAAGAATTAATTGCATGTCAGAAAATTACTGTTAAATTATGGAATGCTTCTAAGTTTGTTTTTATGCATATGGAAGATTTTAATTTCAAGAAGCCTAAAAAAATTTTAACCACAGATAGATGTTTGGTTTCAAAACTAAATAAACTTGTTAAAGATTGCACAGAATCTTTTGACTCATACGATTATTCTAGGGTAAAGTTAGATACTGAACAATTTTTCTGGCATACTTTTTGTGATAATTACTTAGAGATTATCAAAGATAGGTTGTATAATCCAGATAAAAGAGGAAAAGAAGCAAGATTGTCTGCACAGTATGCATTGTATGCGTCTTTATTAAAAATAATAAAATTAATGGCTCCGATAATCCCACACATAACTGAAGAGGTTTATCAGAAGTATTTCTTAAAAAATGAAAAGATTAAAAGTATCCATATTAGCGAATGGCCAGAGATTGAAGCTGTTGATAAGAAACTAAATGAAAGCTATGAAGAGCTAATGAATTTGATTTCTGAAGTAAGAATGTATAAAAACCAAAACAAAAAGTCTTTAAAAGAGAGTGTCGATATTACCTTGCCTAGAAAGTACGAGAAATTTGATAAGGATCTCCTAGAAGATTTTAAGGCAGTTACCAATACTAGGTCTTTATCTTTTGGTAAGGATATGAAGATTTCGTTTTAAGATGGATAAAAAGAATGCTCAGAAATTAAAGAAGTTCATTAGAGAGTTAGAAGTAATAAGAGGCAGGCATACTGAACTTGTTTCTGTATATGTACCGCAAGGATATGACATTATCAAGATTATACAACATTTAGAGCAAGAACAAGGAACTGCTACAAATATTAAAGACAAAAATAACAGACAGAGAGTTATTGATTCTTTAGAAAAAATGATAAGGCACTTAAGATTGTATAAGAAAACTCCTGAAAATGGATTAGCCGCTTTTGCAGGGAATGCTTCTACTAATGAAAGTAAAGTTGACATTAAAGTGTGGAGTATTGAACCTCCTACTCCAATTCAAACAAGGTTGTATAGATGTGATCAGACATTCGTTCTTGACGTATTGAAGAATATGCTTGAAATTAAAGAAGTTTACGCTCTTATTGTTGTTGATAACAGGGATGGCACCTTGGGATTGTTAAGAGGGAATAGTGTCACTGAACTCATTCATCTGACATCCGGTGTTCCTGGAAAAATAAAAGCAGGAGGACAGTGCTTAATGCCTGATACTTCAATAGACCTTGCAGACGGACAATTTGTACATATAGAAAATTTAGAAGAGGAAGATGAAATTATCTCTTATGATTTTGAGAATAAAAAAAATGTTATTTCAAAAGTTACCAAAGCATGGAAAACTGCCAAAAGCAACATTTATATTATTAAAACAAGTGAAGATGAATTGCAATGCAGTGCAGATCATTTATTATTCTTAGAAGGAGGAATTACAAAGGCTGCTTTTGAATTAACTAAAGATGATTTGCTTCTTGATTCCAAAGGAAATATTGTGAGGATAAAATCCATTAAAATAATCGATAAGGAGGTGACTATGATTGATATTGAGGTAACTTATGGAAATTTTGTGGCTAATAACATTCTTGTGCATAATTCTCAAGCGAGATTTGCAAGATTAAGAGAAGGAGCTGCAAAAGATTTCTATAAAAGAATAGCTGAATATGCTAATAAAGAGTTTTTAGGCAAGAAAGAAATTAAAGGAATAATTATTGGGGGGCCTGGACCTACTAAAGAAACTTTTTTGGATGGAGATTATTTGAATAATGAATTAAAGAAAAAAGTCATTGGTGTAAAAGATTTAAGTTATACTGGCGAATTTGGTTTGAATGAACTTGTAGACAAATCTGGTGATCTTCTGGCTCAGGAATCCATTACTAAAGAAAAAAATCTTGTTAATAGGGTTCTTGAGACTTTAGCCAAGCATCCTGAGAAGGTTGCCTATGGAAAAGAAGAAGTTGAGAAAGCTTTGGAGATGGGAGCTGTTGATATGCTTTTATTATCTGAGGATATTGAAGAAAGTGTTTCTGAAGAACTTGAAGCTAAAGCTGAAAGAATTGGATCCACTGTTGAATTTGTTTCTACTGAAACTAAAGAGGGAAAGCAAATTAAAGAGATAACTGGGATTGTTGCTTTATTGAGGTTTGCTATTAGTTAAGTTTATATATTATAATTGAATATGTATGCTGTGAAAAAGAGATCAAGTAATAAAAAGGAAATTTCTTCTAAACATAAAAAAGATATTCCATTATCTGTTAAAGTTATTTCTGTTTATTATTTTATTATTGCTTTTTTCAGTGTTCTGGCTGGAGTATACATCTTAATTTTTAAGGACTTCTCGAGAATTATTTTGGAAGGTTATGGGCTTTCTATAACTAGCTCCGGTATGCTCTCTGGGATAGGTATACTTGTTGCGGCACTTGGTGTTTTTTACATTTTTATTGGAAAAGACTTGTGGAGAGTAAGGAATTGGGCGAGAGTTGTAGCAATTATAGTGTCATCTTTAAGCATCTTAGATTCTCTTGTAAACTTGCTTTATGGGGAATTTAGCGTTATTTTTTTCTTATTAATAGATGGATTAATAATTTGGTATCTTGCATTTAATAAAGATGCGAAGAAAGCTTTTTCTTAATACCAAATAATTTAAAAATAGCCTCGTCTAGTTAGATTTATGGAAGATATTAAGAACAGAATAGAAGCCATTTTATTTACTGTAGGAAGACCTATTACATTTGAGGAATTGGCTTCTTTATGTAGTATAGGTTCTGTTGGCATTGTTAGAGATGCGCTTCAACAACTTGTTGAAGATTATAAGAACAGAAATGGTGCCTTAACCATAATGCTAGACAACAATGTTGTTTCATTAAACATAAAAAAAGACTATCTGTATTTAACAACAAAGCTGTTGTCCGAATCTGAGCTTGATAAATCAACTCAGGAAACTCTGGCATTAATTGCATATAAAAATCCTGCCTTGCAATCAGAAATAATAAAGATGAGGGGCAATGGAGCTTATGACCACATAGCCAAATTAAAAGAACTTGAATTCATAACTTCTGAAAAGTCTGGAAGGACAAGAAGGTTAAAGTTAACTTCCAAGTTCTATGATTATTTTGATGTTGTTGAAGATAAACTTCAGCAGAAGTTTAATGAAGTTAATAAACAACCAGACACACAAGAAGTTTTAGAGATTGTAGCTGAAGAAAAATGAAAAAACATGCTTATTTGTTGGCTTTAATATTTATTTTAACATTCTCAGCGAGATTGTTTTTTTCATTTCAGTCAGAGTACTTTGCAAATGATGGCGCTTATTTACATTTAAGACTTATTGAGTCTATTAAAGATAGCAAGAACTTTATAACTTATGACACCCTTAGTTATGGTGGCAGAGATGTTGTAAAGCCGCAGTTGTTTCATAGCATAATGGCTTTGTTTTCTTTTATACCGAATTATTCTAAAATTATTCCTGAATTGTTTATTTCTTTTATACCTATAATAGTTTATCTTATTGCAGCTGAACTCACAAAAGATAAGACGGCTGCTCTTATTACCGCGTTTATGTCTTCATTGATACCTATTGTGTTCAAAGTAACATTGAATCAAGTTTCCCCTTACTCTCTTGCCATTCCTGTAATCTTACTAATGGTTTACTCGCTAATCAGAATTAATGAAACTAAGTTCCTTGTTCTTTTTGTTATATTGTCATTTTTGTTGCCATGGATAAATCCTTCATCTTTTTTGTTTATGCTTTCATTGTTATTTTACATTGTTATCATAGTATCAGAATCAATGGATCTTTCTGGTATAAAGAAAGAGGCTATAACCTTCTCATTTTTTACTATGTTTCTTCTTAATCTAGTTATATTCAGAAAAGTGCTCCTGCAATATGGCGCTTCTTCCATAAATCAAAATATTCCACAAAAGATATTTGAGTATTATTTCTCTAACTTTAGCCTTTCTGAGTCCCTTTTTATTATTGGAATAATTCCTTTAGTTTTAGGAATATTTGGCATATATCTGGGACTGCACAATTCCAAGAATAGAGATGACATAATATTGCTAAGCAGCCCTATTGCTGCAGCTTTAGTATTACTAATGTTAAAGATGATAGACTTATCAACCGGAATTTTATTTCTGGGAATTTTCCTTGCATTAACATCTGCCTTAAGTATTAGAGAGATTCTAAACTATTTCAGTGTTACTAAACTATCAGCGCACTATCCTATTTTTGTTGCCCTCTTTGTTTTCTTAATTTTAGGCGTTGGTATTTTTTCTTCTCTTTATTACTATGAAAGTGATGTTGAGAGGTATGATATAGATGATTTAAAGTATCTTGCAGAAAATTCTGATCCAAATGCAGTCATACTTTCTGCATTTAATGAAGGAAATATTGTAAGCTATTTTTCTAAAAGGAAAAACTTTGTTGATTCTGATTTTCTTTTGGCCCCCAATCCTGTGCAAAGACTCAATGAAGCTGAGGTAGTATACAAAACATTTTCAGAATCAAAAGCCTTAGAGATTATGAAAAGAAATAACGTTAAGTATATTTTATTGTCTGAAAACACAAAAGAAACATACGACATAGATAAGCTTCTGTATGTGGACGATAGATCCTGTTTTGAACATGAAAGAGAATCTGTTTACAAAATTGTATGTTAATAGAATTGCAATAATCATTCTTGCAATTCTTGTACTTGGGACGCCACTATTTTTAAGGGGCATTGATAATATAAACGGTGTTGAGCCTTATTTTAATCAGAGATTAGCAGATTTGGTTCATGGAACAAAAATTCCGGGTATTGACCCTCTAAGCTTTGGGTCAAGAGAATTTGTTTATCCTATTGGGACACCCTTATTGCTTAGCAATCTTGAAAAAGTTATTCCAAGTAACTTAGTTTTGACTGTATTGCCTTTTATTCTAGGGATACTATTTGTTATAATTTGTTTTTCTATATTAAAGAGCTATGATATTGAAGAAAAAGTCATACTAATTTCCTCTATTGTGCTTGTATTTAGTCCTCCTTTTATTTACACCTTTTCAGTGTTCAACTCTTTTACAATTCCTGTGTTCTTGAATATTTTTGCAGTTTACCTTCTGCTTAAAGATAACAGATTCTTGAATGCAATAGCTATAATTTTGTTTCTTTTAATTCCTTTTTTTGGGTATATTCATGCAATTTTCTCTTTACTATTTTTAATGTTCTATTATTTGAGAAGGCATAAACCATTTGTTAAAATAACATCTCTATGTATTGTGCTAATTCTAGCACTAGTCTATTGGAAGCAGCTTGGTCAGTTTTCTTTTTCATATATTATGCAGGAAAAGGATTTGCTTTTAATGGTTGTTTCAGAATTTGGAGGAAATTTCGGCATTAGCTTATTTTCTTTTTTCCTAATGTTTTTTGGACTAAGGCATTTATGGAAAGACAAGTATCAATATTCCCATGTTTATCTTTCTTTATTAGCAATTTTCTTAATTTTTCTGGTTAATCAAAAAACAAGTATTTACCTTACACTAGTAATGTCTCCAATCATAGCTCTAGGACTCATTGAGTTATATAACTCGAGATGGGAGTCTTTTATTATAAAGAATGTTACATTGATTTTACTTATTTCCGGACTTATTTTTTCCGGTCTTAGTTTTGTTGCTAAGATTCCTCAACTACCTCCGACTCAAGACATGATTGAAAGTTTGCAATTTATTAAGGATAGTTCAGATCCCAATGATGTTGTTTTTTCTCACTATACAAATGGAATATTCATAAACTCTATTGCCTTAAGACCTAATGTCTTAGACGAAAATATGATGTATGCCCCCCAACTTAAAGAAAGAATTCAAGACTCTAAAGTCCTGGTTAAGTCTAGAGATTTTGAATTGACTAAATCTATTTTGCAAAAGTATCATGTTCGCTATGTTTACATCACACCAGATATGAAAAATGGTTTGGTTTGGAATGAGCCTGAAGAGGGTTTGTTGTTTGTTTTAAAATATAGTGGAGATAACTTTGATAGAGTTTATTCTCAAAAAAGGATCGATATTTGGAGGGTTAATTTTTAATCCTAAGGGTGGTCATATGCTTACTCCTTTTACATTCTACATATGGTCTATGGCATTTCTTTCTGTATTTGTTTCTTTGTTCTGGGTTATTGTTAACTCTACAATAAAACAACACGGAAATAGACTTGTTGAGATTAAGGATTATCCTTTAGTAACTATTGCTATACCTGCATGGAATGAAGAAAAAAGTATTGTATCTACCTTAGAATGCATCCTAAATTTAGATTACCCTAAAGACAAAATGCAGATTATTGTTATAGATGATAACAGCAAAGATGATACATTTGCTGTAACAAAAAAATTCATTTCTAAAAATAAGAATATTCAACTTTTAAGGCACAACAATAATAAAGGAAAAGCTGGAGCAATGAATACGGCACTAAGATATGCTAAGGGAGAGTTCTTTTGGGTTTATGATGCAGATTCTTATGCTTCCAAAGAATTGTTAAAAAATCTTGTTTGCAAATTTTATGAAGAGGACAATGAAAAAGTTGGGGCTGTTGTAGCCATCACTCTTATAAAAAATCATGGAAATTGGGTTGAAAAGATGCAACGACTCGAATATGTTATGACTGCTTTTATGAGAAAGCTAACGGGTTCTACGGATACATTACATACTACTAACGCCCTGAGCCTTTTTAGAACTAAAGTTATCAGAAGTATAAATGGTTTTGATGAAGGGAATTTAACAGAAGATTTTGAGATAGCGATGAGGATGAGATCCAGAGGGTATAGGATAGTCATGTGTGAAAAAGGAAATTTTTACACTAAAGTTCCAAACAAGATAAAGAACATGTGGCTACAAAGAGTCAGATGGTTTAGAGGATTTATACAAAATACATTAAAATACAAAAAAATGGCGTTTAACAAACAATTTGGATTGCTTGGTTTGTTTCAGATTCCCCTTGAAATATTTGTTTTGTTAACTTTATTTTTTTCCATTGCTTTATTTGGGTACCATATTTTTGGAGAGATCATCAATCTTGTTTCGATGATATACATTACAGGTTACAACTTTTTTGATTATTTTATACTTCCTTCATTTAATCAGTTTCTTTTAGAACTTAATTGGAGGCTATTGTTTCCATCTTTAGTGGTTTTATGTTCTGCGCTATACTTGTATATTGAAGCCCACAGATATGTTGGAGAAAAATGGAGATTTTATATACCCTCACTTTTATATCTTTTTGTTTATCCTCTCTTTAGAAGTATGCAGTGGATTCATGCTGCCTCACTTGAGATTTTTGGAGCTAAGAAAAAATGGTAAGAGTTTTTAGGAAAGACATGCTTGTTACAGCGTTTCTTATAGCTTTTTTTATATTCTTACTTGGAATTTATGTGGGTAAGTTATTTGATTCTTCTAGATTTGTTAATGGAGATAAAATGATTTTAGATACCCAGTTAGATACTGACAGCTTTGTTACAGAAAAAGAATTTTTTACAGTTTTTGCTGTTCAAGACTGTCCTTTGTTGGTTAATAGAATGCAGACACTTGGAGAAAATCTTGGCGAGATTGGAAGAACTATTACCAAATATGATACTAGAAGTATTAGTAATGGAGATGTGTATGACCAGCTAAAAAGAAAATATTTTTTGCTTGAAGTTAGAGCGTATACGCTTAGGAAAGAAATGCTTGAGGCATGTGAAGAAGAAAATTCTGATGTTATCCTTTTTTTCTACAACACAGAAAATAATCAAGAATCATTAAATCAGGGTTATGCGCTTGATTCGCTTGTAGCGGATTTCAATAACACTGTTGTTTTCTCTTTTGATAGCGAATTTGAAGAACCTGCATTAAATTCCTTAAAGGGGTATTACAACATAACTACTAACCCCACACTTATTTTGAATTATGATACTAAAGTAGAAGGATATATAAGCGAAGAAGATATTGTTAAGTTGATTAAATAAAATGCCTGCCTGTCATATTTGTGGAGCTTCTAGAGATTCTTTGTTTAAATCTGTTATAGAAGGAACAGCAGTTTTTGTTTGTGAAAACTGCTCCAAATTCGGGAAGGTAGTTGAAACCCCTAAAAAATATCAAGTTAAAAAGATAGTTCAGACTAAAATTGAGGAAATAGATACATTAGAAGAATGTTATTTTTTAAAAATTAAAAATGCTAGGGAAAGAAAAGGATTGACTCAGGAAGATCTTGCTAAAATTTTAGCTGAAAAAGAATCATCACTACATCACATAGAAGCAGGTAAGTTAAAACCTACTATTGTTTTAGCTAAGAAAATTGAAAAAGCTTTAGGGATTAAGATTACTTCTAAGGATTATGTTGGAGGAACTTCTTCTAAGAATAAAAGTTCAGATAGGGTTATGACAATAGGAGATATTATAAGGTATGATAAGTAAATCTAGACTGGCTATAGAACTCTCAAAAATTCCTCAGTTTGACAATCCTAAAGTTAAGCTTGAGCAGTATGTTACTGATTCTGAGATTGCAGCAGAGATTCTCTGGCAAGCTTATTTAGAAGGAGATATAAAAGGCAAGATGATTGCTGACTTTGGTGCAGGTACTGGTATTTTTAGCCTTGGGTGCATTTTATTAGGTGCTAAAAAGGTGTATGCAGTTGAAAAAGATAATGATTCGGTTAATATTGCAACAAAGTTTGTAAAAAGTAAAAAATGCGAGTTTGTTTGTGATGAGATTAAACATTTTGACAAGAAAGTTGACACCGTTATACAAAATCCCCCTTATGGGACTAAAGAAAAACATGCTGACAAAGAGTTTTTGATGAAGGCTTTTGAAATTAGCAAAAAAATTTATTCTTTGCATAAGGTTAATACTACTAAATTTGTGGAAAAAATAACTGAAAATTATGGTTTTAAGGTTAAAAAGGTTATTAGATTCAGTATACCATTGAAGAGGAGCTATCATTTTCATACTAAAAATAAGGTAATCATAGATATAGGCTGCTGGATTCTGGAAAAAAGATAGTTTTAAAAGTCTTATATTTTTTATACTTTTATGGAAATAGAGTTTCTTAAGAATGAAAAGAACAAAATTGAGTTCAAGATTATTGGTGAAGATCACACTCTTTGTAACATCTTGAGAGGAGAGCTTTGGAATGATAAGGATGTAGATATTGCAGCTTATGCTATTGATCATCCTTTAGTTAGTGAACCTGTTATGCTTGTTGAAACCAAGAAATCTGATCCTAAAAAAGCATTACTAGATGCTGCTGGATCTTTAAGGAAACAGGTTGAAGAGCTTAAGAAATCTTTTATTGCCGCAGTTTAATTAATCAAAAATTATATAAATCCCTTTTCTTTTCAGTATATGATGTCAGAGGAAAATAAAGAGGTGCCAGTTTCTTTTTATGTATTAACAATGTTTTCTGTATTGTTCCTTGTTTTCTTCTTTATAGGACAAGAACCTTCAGGGAACAAAAGTGAGTTTACAGGAGCATTGACCGTTGCTGGGCAAGATCTTTCTTCACCTGCTGGGTTGATAATACTTGGCACAGTTAGTATACTTCTTATCGGGTTTATAGTTATGTTTATTGTAAAGATGAAGCATAAGAAAAGTGCTATTGCTACGCCTGTGGTTCCTAAAGCAGATAAAGATATACAACTTCCAGGCTCAAAATTAGAAACAAAACCTTTTGCTGAAAACAAGCTTACTGAAAATGAAGTTGAAACTTTATTTAAAGTGCAAGATACCGGTTTTCCAGTTAAAAGTGGAACACCTAACCCTATTGAAAAGAGTCAACCTGCGACTTTTGAAAAATACCAAGCACCAAGTGCTCCTGCTGAACTAGAAAAAGCCATGGTTAATTTAACGCAGCTAAAGTACATTATTACTGGAATGCTAAAAGAAAGAAAATCTGGGCAAGAGATTAATGATTTCTTGATTTCACATGGATATACTGCTCAACAAATTGAAAAAGCAACTGATGAAATAAATGTAGACAGCTTAAAAGAGTATATTAAAAAATGTTTATCTCAAGGAGTTAACAAAGCCCAGATATTTGAAAGTTTAAAAGCTAAGAACTGGAGAATTGACTTAATAAATAAAGCTTTTTTAAGTCTTAATTAGTTATACTTTTTTAGGCTTTTTTCAAGCAAGCGATAAAATCTTTCTATATCTGCTTGTGATCCTTCCCCTATAAAAAGTTCGCTTGAGAGATTAAGTGACCCAAAAAAACCAGGAGTTACTGTTTGCTCCAAAGGTGTGGTTTTCGTTGTAAATTTTACTTCTGGAGAATTTCCGATAGTTGTTACAGTTCCAGATATTTTATCTCCAATGTTTCTGGAACCAACAGGGCTAGTATCTCTTGCTCTAGCTTCTATTATGTATATTAATCCTTCATCGGCGTTTAGGGTGTCTCTGTAATCTGCTGTTTTTGCTCCGTTCCCATAAATTTTTGCTATCGGACTTTGGTATACCTGTCTAAATAGTCTTCCAAATTGGCTTTCTTCTATGTTTCTTCTTGAGCGTTCTTGAACTGTATCTGAATCTGTTGATGCTGCCAAATACCCCAACCCAAAAGCAGCTACCCAAATTAAAAGTCTCTTAGAGATTTTCATTTTTTAGTGCTTTCATGATTGGGCGCATTTATTTAAACATTTCTGTGATTTTTAGAAAGATTTTTATCTATCGGATTAAACAAAGAAAAAATGACATGGAAGAAAATATGGTATTTTATTTGGAAAGATGACTCTTTTTTGTCCTGGTGCGTTAATGTTATTTTAGCTTTTGTTATTGTAAAATTTTTGATATTTCCTGGGCTAGGACTTGCTTTAGGAACAAGCCATCCTGTTGTGGCTGTTGTTTCTGAAAGCATGAATCATAATGGCAATTTTGACGATTGGTGGGAAAGACAGGGAGAATGGTATGAGAAAAATGGAATAACCAAGGAAGAGTTTCAGGAGTTTAGTATGAACAATGGTTTTAGCAAAGGAGATATAATATTTTTGAAAGGAAAGGAAACTTTTGAAATAGGGGAAATCATAGTTTTTAGTGCTAATTCAGATAATCCTATTATTCATAGGGTAGTCGCTGGAAATGAAGGCATTTATCAAACTAAAGGTGATGCAAATAGTGATTCTTCTGAAGGTTTAGGCGAAAAAAACATAAGAAGAGATAGGATTATAGGGAAAGCTTTATTTAGGATTCCTTATTTAGGGTGGATTAAGGTTTGGGCCTCAGAGACTGTAGGGGGAGTTAAAAATGTTGTTTTGTCCTAAATGTAAAAGCCTTCTTGTGCCAAATAAAGAAGACCCAAAGAAGATTGTTTGTTCTTGTGGGTATAAATCTAGACAGAAGAAGAACCTAAGTGTAAAGGAAAAGATGGAGAGTAGTAGAAGATTAGAAGTTGTTGATAAAATCATTGAGACTTTGCCTTTAACAGAGATGGAATGCCCAAAATGTGAGCACTTAAAAGCTTATTACTGGACTGCCCAGACAAGGAGTTCTGATGAAGCTGAGACAAGATTCTTCAGATGTGCTAAATGCAGACATCAGTGGAGGCAATACGATTGAACCCCTTAATTCCCAGCTACAAAGAGAAATTTATTAAGAATTTGAGCAAAGAGGATGTTAAAGTTGCTATTTCCGGGGTGATTGTATCTAAAGCTGAGGGAAAGATTATAATTGATGATACTACTGGTACTATTGTTACTGATGTGGAAACAAATTTAAGTGTTAACGACTTTGTGAAGGTTTTTGGGGTTTTATTGCCATATGAAGAGGGTTTTGAGGTACAGGGTCATCTTGTGCAGGATTTATCAAATTTAGATGCAGAGAAATACCTTAAAATGAAATCCTTACTGCAATAATTATAAAACATTACCAAAAACCATTTAAGCATTGATTTTAATTCAAGTTTATGAAACTTACTTTAGCTGAATCCAGATTTTTGAAGGATCCTGTAAATATCATTTCCGAATTAGTTAATGAGGTTACTTTCAGGATAAATGAAAACAATGTTGAGCTTATGGCAATGGATCCTGCTAATGTGGCTATGGTCAAGTTTAATTTGTTGAGTTCTGCCTTTGTTGAATATTCATTGGAAAAACCTATTGATATTTCTGTTAATCTTGACAACTTTAGACAAATATTGAAAAGAGCAAAGCCTTCTGATGTATTAACATTGGAATTAAATAAAAATAAACTTAAGATAGAGCTTACTGGAGACTCTAAAAGAACATTTAATCTTTCATTATTGAATTTAGATGATCAAAAACAGAAAGAGCCAAACTTGAAATTTTTAGGCAATGTTGAAATTTCTACAGACTTGCTTGAGGAAGCTATTGAAGATATGGGTGTTGTCTCTGATGCTGTTTTGTTTGGGTTGGATAGTTCTCAATTTTCTGTGCAAGCTTCTGGAAACCTGAGCAATGCGAAAATTGAACTGCCAAAGGGAGATGATGTTAATATTAATCTAAGTGGGGATAAGCTTTCTTCTAAATACTCTCTAGAATATTTAAAAAAAATAATGAAAGGTGCTAAGTTAACTGATACTGCTTTCTTGTCTCTTGGCAATGATTATCCTTTGAAAATAGAGTATAAAGTAAGAGATAAAATGAATTTACAGTTTATTCTTGCTCCAAGAGTGCAGAATGATTAAAAATGGCATCTTATTGCAGTTTTGCCAGGAAAAGTAATGGTGTACATAGAGAGCATCATGATACTGAGCATGGCTTTGAACCTAAAGATGATAATGATTTGTTTAGGAGATTAATTCTTGAAATAAGTCAAGCTGGGCTTTCTTTTGAAACTATTTTGAAAAAGAAAAAAACAATCTATAAGGCTTTTTCAACTGTTGACATTGTTTCTAGTTTTGATGATAAGGATATTAAAAAATTAATGCAAAATCCTGGAATTATAAGGAATAAATTGAAAATTCTTTCAGCCATCCATAATGCTAAAAAGATTAAGGAGATACAGAAAGAACATGGCTCTTTTGGCAAATGGCTTGATAAGCATCATCCTTTAAAAAAAGATGAATGGGTTAAACTTTTTAAAAATACATTTAAGTTTACAGGCGGGGAAATTGTAAATGAATTTATGATGAGTATAGGCTATCTTGCTGGAGCACATGATGAAGACTGCCCTGTTGGGAAGAAACTAAATCCTAAATATGAAAAGAAGAATATTTAAATACAAAACTTATTCTATTGAATGTTATGCAAAAGAGGTCACAGGTAACGGTATTTATTCTTTTAGGAATTGTTATTGTAGCTGTTATTTTTGCTGCTGTTTATTTTTATGGGGAAAATATTCAAAACTTGATTAAACCTAGTGTTTTAGATGCTTCACAATTAGAACCTTTGAAAGCTTATGTTGTTTCTTGCATGGAAACATCTGTTACTAATGATTTAAAAAATTTGAAAAAAAATTCTGGCTATTTTAATCCCATAAGTTCTACTGTTGAATATTCAGGTTATAGTGTTAATGCTTTAGTTGACAAAAGTTTGACTTCTCCTAATTTAATGAATTCCTTAACAGGAATTGAAAACTCTATTTCTTTAAATGTTAAAAATAAAATAATTAATTGTAATTTAGATTCTTTTGACTTTGAAATCAGTAAAGATATTGAAAATATCCAAGTTAATACTGAAATTAAAGAAAGCAATGTTATTGTTAACTTGAAATATCCTTTAACTATTACTAAGGGTGATGCTTCCTTAAAATTAGATGAATTTTCCTTGATTGTTGAAGATGATTTCGGAAAGATTTATAGAGCAGTTAATGATGTCGTAAACTCTGAGATTAATGGTGAGTTTAATGCTAATGATTATTTTTTACAAAATAAAGATGTTACTGTAACTAGTGCTGAAGGAAGCAATGGTATTGTTTACAGGATTGTTAGTGAAAATGAGTTAGATGGACTTGTATTTGGAGTGAAAAAATGAAAAAAGCTTTATCTACTTTTGTTATTGCAATCTTTTTATTTAGTTTTATTCCTGTGAATGCACAAACTTCTACCAATTCCTGCTGTTTGAAGAATAATAACGGAGAATATTGCTCTTATACTAAAAGTGAGAATTGTGATTTAACTAATTTTGATGTTAGTGATAAGATAGGTATTAAGAAAAGTGATTTTGCCTGCTCTCAATTAGAGGTTTGTAAACCTGTTTGTTGTATCAATAAAGAAGGAACTTGCTCTGAGAAAGTTACTGCTGCGCAATGCATTGATCAGGGGGGAGTTGCAACTTCTCAAACTGAATGCTCTGCTGTTCCTCAATGCCAAAAAGGAGCTTGCGTTATAAATGGACAGTGTGAATATCCTGTTACTCAAGAAGAATGTACAAGGGCAAGAGATAATTTTGATACTGAAACCACATTTGATATTGAAGTAACTTCAATTAATGAATGCGCTGAAAAACATTCATTACAAGAAGGGTGCTGCGTTACAACACCTTCATGCGGAAGAAAAACTTCCAAAGAATGTGTTGATGTAAGCGGGGAGTTTAAAGCTGGGATGCTATGCAGCCATCCAGATTTAGCAGGTGTTTGCCCTGGTGTGAAAAAAGAAACCAGCAAGCAATGTGAAAATGAAGACGTTTATTGGTTTGATTCTAGAGGCAATAAAGAAAATGTAGTTGGAGTTAATTATGATGGTTTTATCCATGATACTGAAAGAGATAAGACTAACAAAATTGGAAATTGTGACTTTAGATCTGGAACAATCTGTGGGCAAGATAATAATGGAGAGAATGCGTGCATTGATGTAAACTGCAATGCTGGAGATAATTTTGTTTCTAATGGGTGGGTGCAATATAAATTTGATGATGGAACCGGACATCCTGAAAGAATAACAATTACACAAGAGGATTTAGGTGGAAGAGATGCTAGGTATAATGGAGAGTCATGGTGCATGACTAATACAAAAAGTAATCCAAATACTCCAGGGACAATTCATTATGTTTATTCTTGTCAATTAGGCAAAATAGAGGTTAGTCCTCTTGGCACATTTAGGAATACAATTTGCGAGTCTCAAACTAAAGATGTTCAAATAGAAGGAAAAACTGTTGCTTTTGAAAGTGCTGGAAAAGCTGAGAATAAGTGGGAAAATTGTAGACAGTGTGGTAAAGGATGGGGAAATAAGTGTGATGATACAGAATGTTATAAATTAGGTGGGTCAAGAGATGCTGAAAAGAGTTATTGTAGGTATAGTACCGATGGTCTTGATGAATGTTTGCCAAAATATCCTCCTGGATTTGATTTCACGGGTGGATTTGAATTTGATAAAGTTCCGAGCAGCAAATATTCTTTTGAGAGTACATGCGGAGTTTGCGGTGCTGGTGGAACAAATTCTTGTGACAGAAAAGAGTGCACTGCTTTAGGAGACTGTGGAAACTTTAAGGAAGGATTAAATTGGTATGAAGGTGCTTTTATTGGGGGAGTTGTAGCGGTAACTGCGTATGGGGGGATTCAAGCAGGAGGTCCTGTTGATTTGATTAAAGAGGTTTTCACTTTAGGAAAATATACTGCTCCCATAAAGCTCGGATCAAAAATTACTATAGAAAAAATTGGTACTTTTGCGGCAAAACAAGTAGCTTCAGCAACTATTACTTCTACTACCCTAAATGGGATGAACAAACTTGGAGAGAGTGATGGATCTGCAATTTATCAAGATAAAGGAGATGAAAGCAAACTGTACATGACTGGTAAAAATGAAAAAAAAGAAGACGTTATATTTGAGGCTACAAAAGAATGAATAAGAAATCAAAAAAATTTTTAGCTGTATTTATGGTTTTACTAATTTCTACATTGTTATTTTATACAACACCACTGCATACCTACACAGGAAGTGGAATGTATGGAGCAATTGCTTTTGGAAGCATCGGAAGTTTTGCTGGTTTTCCTGGAATTATGATAGGGGGGACACTTGGTTATTTCTTGTTGGAATCTGAAGAAGTTAATGCAATTTGGGATTATGTTGCAGCTTTCGTGATAGGGGCTATAGCAGGAGGAATTGCTACATCTGGAGGAACATGTAATTATTATACTGCGCCTGAAACTGCTAATTGTGAGATTTGTAATAATAAATTAATGCCCTGTACAGAATATTATTGTAAGTCAATTGGGCAAAATTGTCAATATTTAAAAGAAGAAAAGAAGTGCGTTGAAGTTAAATCTGATGATAGAACTGCTCCTGTAATTCAAAATTGTTTAGCTAAAGATTTAGGCACTAAAGCAGATTATAATGTTGAAAGTTCTGTTCAAGGTTGTAAAATAACAAATGAAGTTCCTGCTTTCTCAACTTTAGCTGTTAAATTTGATTTAGATGAAGTGGCTCAATGTAAAATATTTTCAACTGCGGGAAAGAAGTTTGAAGATATAACACTAGAATTAGACGGTGGATTTTATGATAAAGAGCATTATTTATTATTTGATGTAAGAAACGTTTCATTACAAACAATTGAAGGATGCAGAGATGGCAATTTATGCACAGGATATATTAGATGCAAAGATAAAGCAGGAAATGCTATGAATGCTGATTACTTTGTAAATTTCAAGTTAAGAGATGCACCAGATATAGCTAAACCTAGAATAGTTGGAACTTTAGTAGAAAGTGGGGCAAGTGTATCTGCAAGTGTAAGTGAAGTTGATTTCTTTATGTATGTTCATGAACCAAGTGGAATAAAAGAGTGCAGGTATAATAAAAATTCTGATATTGATATTAGTCAAATGCCTGAAACTCAGAAGTTTGATTGTGAGAATCAGGAAGATGTTACAAAAGGAGGAAATAAGTGCAGTGTTAAATTAAAGGGAATTGAAGCTGATAAAGACAACAAATATTATTTTAGGTGCAGTGATGATGCTGGAAATAGAATGGATGCAGGTTATGAATTCATAGTTAAGGGAAGTAAACCTTTGGGAATAACTGCGCATACTATCCCTACGGGAGAGATTTTAACACCTTTACAAACCTTAAGTGTTACTACAACAGATAAATCTGAATGCAGTTATAAGTTAGATAATCAGGAAGAACAAGATTTTGGAATTACTGGAGCAACTACAAGCAGCCAACAAGTAACATTAAGTGTTGGAAACCATAATATAAATGTTATTTGTACTGACGAAGCAGGTAATCAGATTACAACAAGTTCAACATTTAATGTAAATACTCCAGATTTAGTCATTAAAGAAGTAATTCCTAGTGATGCTTCGGTTTATGTAAATAGTGTGCCTTTTGCTGCTAAGACCACTGGAGGGGTTTACCAAAATGGAAATTCTACGTGCACCTATGGTACGGGATTTAGGTTTGGCAAGACGATTTTGTCAACAGAAACCTTGCACGAGACAAATATCAGTTTATCTGATGGGGTGCATGAAGTAAGTATTACTTGCAGCGATGGATTTAAAGAAGCGGCTAAAACTGTGAAAGTAGAAGTTAACAGCAAAGCTTACCCTCAACTTGTGAGAGTTTATACAAATGGAGGAGCATTGATAATACATACAGATCAACCTGCTGCTTGTGCATTTTCAACCAAAGTTAAAGAATTTAATTTTGTAGAAGGTATGAAAATGACTTCCAGTACAAATGTTCAACATCAATTGCAACTAGGAAAAGAAGGAATTTATTATGTCAAATGCGAAGATACAAGGACTAAGAAGTTGAGTCCTAGCTATACAATTATTCCATAAACCAAATTCTATTTAGATCAAGATAAAACACTAAGAATTTACCCGATATTATTCTTTAACACTCACAAAGAAATCTGTGGCTGATAAAGGATTAATATCAACTTTTTGATGTTTCTTCCATCCCTTGGTTAATTGTGCGGGGAATCTAAACAAATAATTGTCTCCATCACTGTTTAAAGACCTTTCAAACATGAAACCATTCTTGGAAAATGCCTTAGCAATCATTAAAACCTTATCGTACTTTTTTGCCTGCTCGCCATTTAAATATTCCACATTGCAACTATCGCACCTAAACATTTCAATTGTTGCTTTCAGGTCAGTATCAGGCAATTCTATTAATGTCTTTACTCTTTTCATTCTGTTTCCACATGCCCAACAACTTAGCTCCTTATCTTTAAAAGCATCTTTAGAAAATGTAAACTTAACTTTCTCTCCGATATCCTTTTCTTTTATATCTTCAAAATTCATTTCATCTGTTTGTATAGTTTTATTTGCCATTTTGATGATGGATATGCAGTTATTATTTCTGCTTCTTTTACTTTCGCATTATAACTAAAAAATAATATCTTCAATTTCTTTCAATTTTTTAATATTTAATTGGTAAGCGTCTCCGTGTTTCGTTTTGCTGTAATGAAGAACTATTTCTTCTTTAATTAGATTCTTCAAAACATCGTCAACATGTCCTTTTAAGTGTGAAGGAACACTCATTGTTAATCTTTCGTAAAGCAAATGCCCCTTGCTAAATGCTTTCTTGGAATAAAGTTTTTTAATGATGTTTTTCTTTATTTTATTGTAATCTTCTTCAGACAATTTTCCAGCCATTAGAGATACGCTATCGCGAGAATATTTAACTCTTTTTATTAATATTAATAGCTTATATAAGCCAATAGTAGAAATATTTAAATACTATCCAATTTTCTAATATTCTACAATGAATGAAACTACTGCTTTTCTGGAAACATTTGGAGACAGTCCTGTAAATAGGGTGTTAGATTTTCTTATAGTTAATGAGGATTTTGATTATAGCATGACTGATATAGCAATATATTCGGGAGTTGGCTATTCTACATTAAAACTTTTTTGGAATAGTTTAGAAAATAATAATATAGTTATACAAACAAGAGTTGTCGGGAGAGCCAAGATGTATAGGCTTTACATGGAAAATCCTGTTGTTAAAAAATTTAGAGATTTTTATTGGGAGACTACAAAACAAAAAGTTAGAAAAGAAATAAAGAAAAAAGAAGTTATTACTGCTTGATTTTTTTGGTATGCTTCCTTAATCATAAACTATATAAGATATTAAAATTGTAAACAATTATGCAAAAGAGAGGTGTTTCTGATCAGCTGTTTATTTACATATTTATTCTAGTTGTTATTGGACTAGTTTTTATCTTTGGAATAAAGCAAATCAATAATGTGAGAGAGTTAAATGACAAAGCAACCTATTTAGAGTTTAAATCTGAATTTGTTAATGCAGTTGATAATGTTTATAACAAAAACAAAGGAACCAGAGTTACTTACTCTGCTCAAAGTTCAAATAAGCCAATAATGCTGCCCAATAATGTTAAAAGAATATCCTTTGAAATGGCAAATGGAAAAGTTAAGGTGGTACCATCTGACAATTCTTATGAAAGCTTCGCAGTTAATCACTTGAGAACCAACTTAAACTATTTAGAGAATAAAAATGGCTTGAGTTTTGTTCTTGAAAATGAAGTTGAAGAAGGAGAGACTGTTGTTTTGTTGAAAAATGCATAAAAAAGGAGAAATTCAGTTTTATTGGATATTTGTTGCTGTAGCAGGCATTGCTATTCTTATATTTCTTGTTAATTTTGGGTTAAAGTTTAAGGAACTGCAGGAAGAAAAGACTGCTGTGAAGGTTTTAAATCAGTTGGGTGAAACGTTTTCAAGTTTACAAGGATCCCAGTTTAAGGCTTCTAGTTCTCTTAACATTCCAGTTTCATTAAATGTTCAATGTGATACTTTAAGTGTTAATGGGAAAGGCAAAAAAACTGATAATTTGATTTTTTCTCCTAAGATTTTGCAGGGAAATGTATTAATTGGGTTTAATCCTTACAAGATGCCTTTTAAAATTGCTAATTTCTTTTATATTATAAGAAAAGGAGATACCTATTCTTTTGTTTATGATAGAAACAATGAAAAAGAAGTAAAAGAGATAGCTAGGAACTTTAAATCTTACTTCCCAGATAACGTTGAGATAACTGATAATACGAAAAATAAGATAAAAATTTATTTTAAACAAGATAAAAATGCAGATATTGTTGTTGATTCTGGAAAAGTTTTCTATAAAGATGGAAAAAGTTTGGACTATTATAATGAGGCCATGCTTTATGGAGCCATTATTTCAAAAGAGACTTGTTTATTTACAAGAGTAGATGAAGAAAATAAGAAAGTTATAAAAGTTTACAGGAGCAAGATAAGCTCACTACCTTTAGATTGCAATTATCAGCCAATTTTAACTAGCTTGCAAAGACTTGAAGGTGCTAAAGGCAATGAAGTTAAAGAAATAGCCTCTGTTTTAGAAAAACAGAATAAAAATTTATTAGATGAAAATTGTCCGGTGGTATTTTAAATGAAGAAAGGTCAATTCCATGAATCTTTGATTGTTATTTTAATATTTACGATTATATTTGGTATTGCTCTTTTTGGGATTTATAGATACAACCTTAGTTCAATTCAGGATATTCAGATTGAGTTGGAGGAAAGCAAAAGTTTGGCTTTATTGTCTCAACTTCCAGTTTCTCCTTACTTGCAATATTCTGAATTAAGTGATGAAAAAGAAATGATTGATACGCTTAAACTTTTGAACCTTAAACTAGACAATTTAGGGTTTAGGACTATTGAAATAAAACAAGTTTATCCAAATGTTGGTAATTTAGAGTGTAATGAAGAAAATTATCCTAACTGCAGCACCTATATTATATATAATGTGGTGAAGAACTCTCAGGATAAAAAAATTACTTCAATTCCTGTTTCATTGTACTTTCCTTTAACTAAAGAATCTAAAATTGGGAATTTGGTGATTACAACATATGGCTAAGGGACAGTTAGAATCATTAGGATTAGTTTTAATTGTACTTTTACTAGCTGTGCTTTTGATTTTCTCTTTACCATTCATTTTAAAGAATGATAATCAAAAAGAAGATGATTCTTTAAGATTGAGAGCTGATGCTCTGAGAAATGTTTTATTGCAAACAAGTTTATGTCCTGATGCAAATGTTAAGGAAGAAATTTTGAATTGCGAGTTTGATAATCCTAAATGCTTAGATAGCTGTGATAAGCTTGGGGGTAAAATTGAAGAGATGATTGGAACAATTCTTGAACCTAATATAATATATGAGTTTAAAGTTGAAGGACTAAACTCGGTTAAATCTGGGGATAGTAGTGGTTGTTTGAACACTTTTAGCTCTGCTTCCCAGCCATTAAGCGAGAACAGCAAGGTATTTTTAACTCTATGTGAAAAATAACCACTGAAGAATGAATCGAAAAATGAAGAATTTTTGCCTGGTTTTTTGCCACTATAAAGCTTGTAAGGCTCAAATTTTTAAGAATTGGCACTTAACTATAGCTTTGAGTGAAGAAAAGTTTATAAATGGAATGAACGTTACTTAGCTAACAAATATTTATGTATATCCCGCTCAAGGGAAACACATATGGAGGTGTGTTATATGCAAAAGTTAAAAGGTATGATTAGAAAATTAAGTGCTGTTTCTGTGGGTGCAGCAATGCTCGGTGCTTCTTTGACAGGAGCTATGGCAGCTGACCTAAAAGATTATCCTGCACCATTCGTTAATGTTGCTGGTAAAAAGTTTGACTATTTATTAGTCTTAGGATCTGGAGCTTCTGGAGAAGGAGCTGCTAAAGACACTTCTGGTGCTTTAGACATTGCTTCTGGATTGTCATCTGTGCCAGTTGCAACTGCTGGTACATCAGGTAGTACTGTTACAGTAACTGGAGGACAAACTGAAGATGTTCCTTTAACTGCAAACCTTGCTGCTTCGAACCAGTTTGACTCTGTTTTGACAGATGATGACATTGAAAGTTTGTTTGATGGAGAAGTTACATTCCAAAGCACGGCTTATGATGTAAGTGAAGAATTTCTTTTGAACCTTAATAAGAATGCAAGTATTCAAACAAGTTTGTCCAGTTCAGATGATGATTATACTTCTGATGTAAGAATGGAAGTTGAGAAGAATGCATTTGTTTACTTGTATAGATTTGATGAGAGCATTCAGGTAAATAAGACAACAAATGCAGATCCATTAGAACTTAACTTTTTGGGTAAAACATTGAAAATTACATCTGTTGATTCTGCTACAAAAGTTACAGCTAGTGTTGGAACTGAATATGTATTGAACTCAGGAGAGACAGTAGAGGTAGATGGTAAGACCATAATGTTAAGTAAAGTAGGATCTGGTGGGGATGTTGCTGTTGACGTTGATGGTGTTTCCAAGATTTTATCTGATGGACAAACTGCAACAGTTAATGGAATTGAAATTAAAAATTCAGATCAATTCTATGACTCAAATAACCAGGCATCAAGTTCTGCAAACTTAATTATTGGTGCAGATGCTGTTGATACCATTCAGGATGGTGGAAAGTATTTTGGAGGAGATGATACTTGCTCTAATGATGATCCAAAGGATCCTGATTGTTGGAAATGGATTGTTAAGAACATGAATAATGTTGGAACAACAACATATACAAGTACTACTGCAAATGGCATAAGTTGGGGTACTGCTGCAACAGCTGGACCTGTTTTGGCATTGCAAAATGACTTTGCTTTAAATGACTATAAAGATGATCCACCTGCAGTAGGCGAATGTATAGCTTTCCCTAATGACTACATAACTGTTTGTTTCGATAGTATGACAACAAATGATGAAGATAACCTTAAGATTACACTGCAGGTCGATACTGGTTTTGATTCAGAAGCAACTGAAGCAGGAGTTACTATAGCCTCTGGAAGTAAGGCATTGCTTATCAGTTCTAATGTGGACGATACATTAGCAATAGATGTTGATGCTGCAGGGTTTGCTTCAAATGGTACTCTAAGTAGTGATATTAAAACAGATAAAATCTGGTTGAATCCTCACAATGACACTACACTGGGCATTTATTATGAGAATACTAATGGATTAACTGTTTTAGCAGGTAGAACTGGTGAAAGCAATAGAAGTAACTTTGCTTATATTGATAACAATAAAGTTAGAGGAACTACGGGTACTGCAATAGTATTTAATGTGACTACAGAGGGTATTGTAAATGCTACGGGTTCAAGTGTATATTTAAGTCTAGAACCTGCAGATACAGACTTGACACCAGCTGGTTCGGATACAATAATTACCCGTTGGAATGTTACAAATGGGCATATTGTAAACTCTCTAGGG